>JAYVAI010000086.1:0-35857 GCA_043751075.1 Cyclobacteriaceae bacterium
TGGACGCACACCAAACCCTGATATACTTTGCAACCGTGAAATAAAATTTGATGTGTTTCTCGAAGCCGCCATAAAACTCGGTGCCGATTTTGTTGCCACAGGGCATTATTGCCGCAAAGGTGAAATACAAAAAGACGCCTGCCTGCCGGACAGGCAGGGAAAGACCACGTATCAACTGCTGGCCGGAAAAGACCCTAACAAAGATCAAAGCTATTTTCTTTGTCAACTTACACAATCACAATTGGCGAAAGCACTATTTCCTATAGGGGAATTGCTAAAACCAGCAGTGCGTGCAATGGCAAAGAAAGCAGGGCTTGCCACCGCAGAAAAAAAAGATTCGCAAGGGTTGTGCTTTATCGGAAAAGTACACTTGCCCGATTTTTTGCAACAACGGCTCGAACCCAAAAAAGGAAACGTAATTGAAGTTGTCTCAAGCTCAGCGGCATTTAAAAATGGTTTTGCTTCCGATGATTTAATCAACCTGACAAAACCATACGAACTTAAACCCGAACTGGGCAAAGTAGTTGGCGAGCACACGGGAGCACACTTCTACACGATCGGGCAACGCAGGGGTTTGCACCTGGGTGGTTTTGAAAAACCTTTGTTTGTGATCGGCACCGATACAGACAAAAATATTATTTATACGGGCATGGGCGAAGAACATCCTGGCCTCTATCGCAGTGGGCTTTTTGTTCCCACCAAAGATGAACACTGGGTTAGGGAAGATTTGAAATTATTGGCAGGTGAATCAAAAAAATATCTGGCGCGCATTCGCTATCGGCAGCCACTTGAAAATTGTACCCTTAACAAAAAAGAAGAGGGCATCTATATTATTTTTGATAGGCCGCAACGCGGTGTGGCTCCCGGCCAATTTGCGGCATGGTATGATGGGGAGGAACTGATCGGTTCGGGTGTGATCAGCTAATAATTCCTGTCTGAAATTCAGTTGCTAATTTTTTGGTTTTTCTAAGTGGTCTGTGAAGACACCATAGTCGTTAACTTAAGGGAAATGGATTTCAACTTAGAAACATAAATTCTTATATGCCCCAGCGGGGCAGCCTCTTTGTAGAAAATATTTCTTTGTTAGCGATCTTTGCCCCAGCGGGGCAACCTTATAATTTATAAGATGGTCATATTGAATTTTACGATAGAGATTACAGGTTGCCCCGCTGGGGCAAATGCCCGATATGAACTTCATTTCTACAAACAGGTTACGCCTCTGGCGTAATATCCCAAACTATTAAGTTAACGACTGAGGTGAAGACACAGACCAAGGAGCAAAGATATAGACTACGGAGTCGGGGCTTGATTGCCCAAAAAATTAGTTTTGCAATCATTCTTTTTCAACAACATAGGAAAATATAAACTGTCATGAATATCCACAACAAGTTGACACTCGTTTGCCTTTTAACAACTTCTTTTTTAAACCCGGGTAATGCGCAAGGAATTCAGTATCCATACAGCAAGCGAGAATTATTGATGGCGCTCATCAAGATCAATGACGAACAGATACCGAATGCGTTGAACCGACAATTGACCGATAAGGAAAATATTTATTACGGAGCTGTATTTGACCGCGATAGTGTGGTGTCGCCCGGTGGAACATCGGGGTTAATTCAAACACTCATGTGTAGTTATGTATCGCCCAGTTCTACCTATTATCAATCGAAAGAGATACTGCAGCGCATGACGGTTGCCGCCCGTGCTTTGTTGAACCTGCAGCATGAAGATGGCACCATTGATTTGTTGACAACCAACTTTCATTCCACACCCGATTTAGGTTTTACAATCTATCCTGTGGCGTTGGCCTATTCAATCATGTTGAAAAACAGCAAACTAAACTATGGCGAATTTCCAGAGGTAATGAAGCAGTATTTGCTGCGGGCTGGCAAAGCACTTTCTGTGGGTGGCATCCACACACCCAATCACCGCTGGGTAGTGGCAGGCGCATTGGCCTGGATCAATTCACTCTTTCCAAACCCGATTTATAAAAACAGAGTGGAGCAATGGCTGGCCGAAAAAATTGACATCGATCCGGATGGCCAATACAACGAAAGGAGTACGGCCGTTTATACGCCCATCACCAACAGAAGCTTAATTGACCTGGCAAAAAAAATGAACTATGATTATCTCTATGATCACGTGCGCAAAAATCTGGACCTGACTTTTTATTTCGTCCACTCCACTGGTGAAATCGTGACCGAGTCATCAAACAGACAAGACCAATACATCCAGAGCAACCTGGCGGGATACTATCTGGCGTATAGCCACATGGCCATCATAGACAAGAACAGCCGATATGCCGGCATGGTTGATTATATTGAAAGAACTGTTACGCCTCATCATCTCGCCTACATGTTGCCTCACCTCATCGAAGATCCTTCTTTGTTGCAAGCACTGCCTGCACCAACACCGTTGCCAACAAGCTATCACAAACATTTCATGCATTCGGATATAGTGAGAATCAGAGAAGGCGCAGTGGATATGTCGGTCATCACCAACAACGCTACCTTCTTTACTTTTTTCAAAGGCGAAGCGGCATTAGAAGGCGTGCGATTAGCATCGGCTTTTTTTGGAAAAGGTCAGTTTCAAAGCCAGCAGTTAGAAAAAAATGGAGACACCTATATTTTGTCATCAACCCTGTCTGGGCCTTATTACCAACCGCTTCCCAAAGATAAAATACCAGCCGAAGGAGAAGCCTGGGGACAAGTGCCAAGGAGTGAAAGGGAGCAATCGGAAATCCAAACGCTCAACACAAAAATATTTGTGACTGAAACCAAAGGAAAAGCACGGATAAAAATTTCGGTTGATGGCCCCAAGAATTTGCCCGTTACTTTGGAGTTGGCATTTCGGATGGGAGGAACATTGACGAATGTGGCGCAGAAGCAAGGCATTGACCACGCGTACCTTGTCAAAAGTGGAGCGTATGTTCTTTATCAAAAAGGCAACGACAGTATAAAGATCGGTCCGGGTGTTGGTGCCCATAAATGGACCCAGTTAAGAGGTGCGCTCCCAAAGCTTCAGGCCGACTGTTTGTACTTCACCAACTATGCACCCTGTGAATTTGAGTTTACGATTGAGTAGAGTTACTATCCAAATGAAATTTGTTACTGTGGTCTAAGTGCTCGCCAACCACTTGGAGTCAGTTGGATTTTTCAACTATCTTTAATACAAATTATTAAATTCATCCTTCTCAGATTTAACCAACCATGAACGAAATTGCATATCGCTGAGTACTAATATGGAAATGATAAAAGATCTTCAAATCAACAATTACAAATCTATTAGGCAACTGGATTTGGATTGCAACAGGATAAATGTATTTGTTGGGAAACCAAATGTAGGTAAGTCCAATATCTTGGAGGCTTTGGATCTTTCGTATTTGTCGAGCCTTCTTGGGACTAACATTACGTTGAAATCGGAATATCTTGAAGAAATAAATATCAAGGAATTGTTCAGGGTTAATAAAGCTGCGGACCTATTTCATTTTGGGGATTTATCAAAAGTTATTTCAATCAATCATGCAGGTTTTTCCTACAATGACTCCATTCGATTTAACCAAGATGAGAATATTTTTGAATGGCGCACAAGCAGTGGTGAACGTACAGCCTTTGATGGCGATTTTGTTACATCAAAAAAAACGCAACAATCATTCTATGGCTCGCCTATTGTTCCATATCGTTACAAAGATGTTGTGCAGCCACATGATATCGGGAATTACTATAACCGATTAATGCCCCCCTTTGGAAATAATTTAGGCAAGGTTATTCGCTATCAACCGTCATTGAAGCAATTTGTTGATGATTTAGCAAAGGATTATGGCTTTGAGTTCAACATCGATACATCAACGGACAAGATTGTTATTCAAATCCGTGTTAATAAAGGATTGGTTTACACACTCCCTTATCAGGCTTTGGCCGATACGTTTAGGAGAATTTTGTTTTACGTTGCCGCGATTCGCACCGGTCTTGCACATGTTATCACCTTGGAAGAACCTGAAGCACATTCCTTTCCTCCCTTTGTAAGTTTTTTGGCAGATGAAATTATTAAACAGGAGGATAGGCAATTCTTTATAGCCACTCACAGTCCTCATTTGTTAGGCAATTTAATTGAGAATACGCCAAAGGAAGACTTAGGTGTATTTGTCTGTGGTTATGATAGAAATAAGTTTCAAACTATTGTTAAAAAATTGGCACCGGGTGATTTGTCTGAGTTACTTGATTTTGGAGTGGATATATTCTTTAATATCAATCGCTATTTAGATGACGGAGTTGAACATCGTTCCTGAGTGCTATGTGGATACCAAAGTCGCTGAAATAGCGGGCCAAACAGGGAAATACAATCATCAACATGGAAGCGGTGATGTAGCCAATCAATTAAAAAATAAGCTCAAGAATAATATTGCACTGGGGATTATTGATGAAGATAAAAACAAGGGGCCTGCTGCCAAATATTTTTCTAAATTCAATACTGTAAAAACGGAAAACAATCTGATTTTAAAAAAGCATAAGGAAAGGCAACATTATTTGGTATTGATCTGCCCTGAGATAGAAGAATGGTTATTGAGCGATGCCAAGGCTGTTGGTATTGCTCCGATAGATTTTGGTTTACCTGAAAATATGAAGGGATTCAAGGAGCTTACAAAAATTCAAAGTATTGATAGAAACATTGGCTTTCACCGCTTTATAAAAAAGTTACTTCGTGAAAATGCCCCCGCAATTACCACACTTAAAAGTTGGATCGATCTTTTCAAAGCCGGTAAATTGGATTCTCTGGTTAACAGATAACCCACATCCGCTTGATTCGTGAGGACACGAACCAAAGCACTAGGCTTTTGAGTGGAATTAATTCTCGAAAATGCGACCAACTCAATTGTCGCGACAGTGTCGCGACAATCTGCATATCAGGAAATTGCTCGGCAAATTGCAGCATTCTTCGAAGGTTGCCCAACTCAAAATTTCTACCATATTTTTCCTTCAATTGTGCCGACACTGTTGGCACAACTTGTTTTCCATAATCTGCCCGTTTGTGTTGAAGTATCTCTTTATTGATGCGGTTGCCTATTTGCCAAAATAGCATAGTGAGGGTGCTGTTGGCTTGAGAAACCAAGTGCTGTTGGTTTTGCTCAATAAGTTGAGAAAGTTCGGACAGTAAGATTTGGTCGGTAACTACTGGGCTGGTTTTGTTTTTAAGTTTTGCCATTGCCTGAACTGATTTTTAGTAATATCATATGATAAAGTATAGTTCTTCATCGGTGAAGCCATAGCAAAAACAACTCTTGATCAATACTGCTCCTTAAACCCCGACACCCCACCGGACACAATAAACTTCATGGCAGCAGGGCCTGAAATATTCAATGGCTTGATGCTTGCCTTGGGCACCAGAAAATGATTTCCAGATATGGCATACGAGTGTGGGAAGTAAACAGCCACCATATCGCTCAAGCCTAAATCAGATAAATCTTCCTGAGTAACAAATCCGATCTGATGTAAACTGTTTTCTTTGTTGATGGAGACCAGCACGGGTTTGTTGAATTTTCTTTTGTCGCCAACAAAAGCACCGAGCAAATCTTTTAAGGAAGAGTATATCAACTTGATGAACGGGATTTTGTTCATCACGTGATCAAACCAATCGGTGGCGGTGCGCACGGCAAAATTGGAAGTGAGGTAACCGAAAAGTGTGATCGCCCCAAAAATAATTACAAACCCCAAACCCGGATAGGGCAAGTTGAGCAGGCCATCCAACCAGGAGAATGAAATAAAAATAAAATAGCCAGTGGCCACTAAGGGAACAATGAACAACGTGCCACTGAAAAAATACCGTGCTACTTTTCTGATCGTGTTTCTCATATCTGCAAAATTAAAAAGGCTTCCATTTTGTTTGGAAGCCTCTGCGTTATTTTTTCATAAAATCTTAAAGGGAAAATCCCATGAAGCTGAGAAAACCTAGTGACATTAATCCTACCAAAATAAAGGTGATGCCCAATCCCCGTAAGGGTGCCGGCACATTGGAGTATTTCATTTTTTCGCGCACACCTGCCAATGCTACAATGGCAAGCATCCAGCCTATGCCCGATCCAAAACCAAACACGGTGGCTTCCGCTAAGTTGTAAGGTCTTCCTACCATAAACAATGCGCCACCCAAAATGGAACAATTCACAGCAATAAGCGGAAGAAAAATACCGAGCGTGCCATAGAGTGCGGGTGAAAATTTTTCTACTGCCATTTCGGTCAATTGGGTGATGGCGGCAATCACAGAAATGAAAACTATAAACTGGAGAAAGTTGAGATCAATACCCGCAAAGTCATCGCCCAGGAAGGCCAACGCACCGGCATTTAGAACATAATTTTGAATGAGCCAGTTGATGGGAACCGTTACGCCCAATACGAACACCACGGCTATTCCCAATCCAAAGGCGGTCTTTACTTTTTTGGAAATGGCCAGGAAGGAACACATACCGAGAAAGTATGCGAAAATCATGTTGTCAATAAAAATCGAGCGAATACCGATGTTGAATAAATTTTCCATAATCGTTCCGTTTAAAAATTAATGAATCTCGCGATACCCGTTGATGGAACGCTGAATCCAAATGATGATACCCAACAGAATGCAAGCTCCTGCGGGAAGTAAGAGCAAACCATTGCCTTGATATTTCAATCCCATGGATTCGAACACGTGCCACTCAAAAGAAAACCCCTTAAACAACGTGCCCGAACCAAACAACTCGCGCACAAAGGCCAGCACAATCAAAATGATTCCATAGCCCAATCCATTTCCAATGCCATCCAAGAAGGAAGGCCAGGGCTTGTTGGCCATCGCGTATGCTTCGAGGCGGCCCATCACAATACAGTTGGTAATGATCAGGCCTACATACACCGACATGAGCTTGGCCATGTCATACACGTATGCTTTCAGCAATTGATCTACCATGATTACCCATACGGATACCACTGCCAACTGCACGATAATACGAATGCGCGAAGGGATGCTGTCGCGCATTAGCGAGATGAATACGTTTGAAAACGCAGTTACAAACGTGAGGCCGAGGGTCATCACCAGCGCAGGCTTTATTTGTGACGTGATGGCCAATGCCGAACAAACCCCCAGCACCTGAACCGTGATCGGGTTATCGATATCCAGCGGATTTGAAATCAGTTTTTTATTTTTCTTGGAGAATAGAGGCTCTGCTTTTTTCTCTTCCTTTTCTAATACTGCTGCTTCTGTACTCATAAAATATAATTTAATTGAGTGCTGACGTTTTCTTCTTCAAATATTTCTCATAACAAGAAAAGTAATCTTTAAGCATATTGTTTACTCCTTTGGCGGTGAGGGTTGCGCCCGACATGCCATCCACCTTATGCAGGTTGCCGGCATAATACATCCCCTCTCCTTTCATCATAACAATAGACATGAGGGCATCATTCTCAAATATTTTTTTTCCTTTATAGCGGCTCTGTATCTCATCGGCCTCAATGCGCGCACCGAGCCCGGGTGTTTCACCGGTATGGGCAAACTTCACTCCGCGCACGGTGTTAAAGTCAGACTCCAACGCCACAAAGCCCCAGATGTTATTCCACAGTCCATATCCAAACACCGGCAACACCACGGCTTCCACTTTGGTGGAATCAGCTTCATTGATAAACTCATACACAGGCAAAACTCTTTCTTCGGGTTTTTTCTTGTATTCGGAAGCTACCACAATTTTAGAAGGCTCACCGGCAACTTCATTTCCATTGTAGTCTATCACAAAACCCCTTATGCGTTGAGCATATAATTGTTCGATGGGGGTGGTTTCTTCGAGCGTTGTTACGGTTGCCAGGATATTACTTTTCTGTTCTAAGGCAATGTTTGCGTCCTGCTTGTCTTTAAGACTGATGGAGGCAAAGGCAAGAACGGCTCCACAAAATATGGTGAGCCCTGCAGAATATAAGATGATGTAAAGATTAGACTGTCGCACGTTGTAATCTACGTTTTTTGTTTGCACTTACTACAAAATAATCAATCAGGGGAGCGAAAACATTCATTAACAATATCGCCAGCATGATGCCTTCCGGATAAGCCGGATTAAATACCCGTATCAATACGGTGAAAAGACCAATCAAAAATCCATACACCCATTTTCCCGTTTCCGTTTGCGCTGCGGTTACTGGGTCGGTGGCCATAAACACGGCACCGAATGCAAGGCCTCCAATTACCAGATGATAATAAGCCGGCATTTCCACGAAAGGATTACCACCAACAATATTTAAAAACAATCCCATGGCATAAGCTCCTCCAAAAACACTTACAATTATTTTCCAACTTCCGGCACCGGTGGCAATCAATATAAATGCTCCGATCAAGCACATGAGTGTTGATGTTTCGCCAATGGAGCCGGGCCTTAATCCCATAAAAAGATTGGAGAAGGTAAAGACTCCTTCATTCCAACCGGCACCAAATGAATTGAACGATGCCACTACGTTTGTTCCCGTGGTTGCTGCATCGGCTGCCAATGATAGGGGTGTTGCGCCTGAATATCCTGCCACTGCTTGGGCATCTCCAATATACGTCCAAACATCTCCCGATAAATCGGTGGGGTAAGCAAAATAGAGAAATGCGCGGGCGGTGAGTGCAATGTTCACCACGTTCATACCCGTGCCACCGAAAGCTTCTTTGCCAATGATAACCGCAAATGCAGTAGCCACAGCAACTTGCCAAAGCGGAACATCGGGAGGCATAACCAACGGGATGAGCATGCCCGTAACCAGAAATCCTTCGTTCACCGGATGCTTGCGGAGCATCGAAAAAACAAACTCAATACCCAGACCTACTCCATAAGAGATAACAACAATAGGTATCACCTGCAATGATCCTATCCAGAGTTTATCGCCCAGCGTTGCACCTGCCTGGCCTATTGCCAAAAAGTGTTGATGGCCCACATTCCAAATACCAAACAAAAGGCACGGCATCATGGAGATGATCACCGTCATCATCAACCGTTTCAAATCAATGGCGTCACGTATCTGCGCACCCTTTACCTCGTTGGTAGTGTTGGGGGCAAACATAAATGTATCGAGGGCTTCGTAAGCATAGTAAAACTTCTCCCACTTCTGACCCTTTTCAAAATTGTGCTTTACCTTGTCAAGCTGATTTCTCAAAAACTTCATCTGAACTAAATTAACTATTTTGAACTAAATCAAGTCCTTCTCTTACTATCTCCTGCACGTGGTGTTTCGATACATCAACAAACTCGCACAAGGCAAGGTCTTCTTCTATCACTTCGTAAATACCCAATGCTTCCATTTCATCAATGTCTTCGGCAAGAATACTTTTTAACAAATGAGTGGGCAGAATGTCCATCGGTGTTACTTGTTCAAATATTCCGGTTTGCACAAATGCACGAGGTTCTCCGTGCGTGTTGGTGTCAACCACGCGTTCCTTGTCGGGCGATAGGAATGAGAGCAATCCAATGGAGCGGTGGAAACTTAATTTTCTTGCACCTGGTGTGATCCATCCTACAAACTCATAATAATCGCCTTCGGGCAACACCGAAACCTGAAGATCGAAGAAACCCAAATGACCGTCTTTTCCTATCGCTGTTCCCGTAAGGGGATTGCCGGAAATAATCCGAACATGTTCATTGTTAAGATTATTTTCCAAGAATTTTTTTACCGATGCACCCGTATAGGTTTTATAGTATTGAGGATTTTTTACCTCCGACCCTGCCACCGCCACAATCCTGGAAGCATCATAAATTCCTTGTGTAAAAAGTTTTCCTATTTGGATAACAGAAGCTGGATTGATTGTCCAGACAATGTTTCCTTTGTTGATCGGATCGATGTGATGGATTTGAACCCCTACACAGCCGGATGGATGAGGGCCCGAAAATTTGTTTACATCCGCTCCTTTCACTTGCGAGAACACGGTGGAAAGTTCGTTGCTTGCGTGCGTGTTGATATGCACGGGGCCCGAAGTCAATTTTTTTAGCACGTCCACACCCACCTGAAAGAGTTGATCCTGGCCTTTGAACAGAATATTATAATCCGGGGCAAGCGGATGCGAATCGAAAGCAGAAATATGAATGGCTTTTGGAGTAGCGGCCGGATCGGCAAGAACGCCAAAAGGGCGCTGGATGATGGACGGCCACAAGCCGGATTTTAAGATTTGATTTTTTATTTCCGTGGCCGGAAGGTTGGCTATCTGAGAGATGGAATATTTCGGAAACGTTTCGGATTCCACTTTTTTGTCGGCCAGGATTTTTATCTCCAGCAATTTTCTTTTTTCTCCACGCTTTATCTCAACCACCTCTCCGCTTACGGGCGATGTGAAAAATATGTGCTCGTGTTTCTTGTCGTGGAAAAGAGGGGTACCGGCTTTTACAGTATCGCCTTCCTTCACAAAAACTTTGGGCATATACAGCCCGTGAAAATCGGTGGGCTTTACAACAAAGGTTTCTGGCTGTGGGGGTTCCACCACTTTGGGTGCAGCCTTGCCTGCCAAGTTGATGGTAAAACCTTTCTTTAGTTTAATGAATTTGCCCATGAGTTATGGCAATGATTTTGGTTAAGAACGGGGCAAAATTAGCAATTAAATCCTACCTGCAAACACTTGGTTTGGTAAAGAATTGCAAGAAAAAATCATTGGCCAACTAAGGAACGCGGATGACGCGGATACTAAAGTAAACGCGGATGGGCGCGGATAACGCGAAATAGCAAAAATCATTTGGCCAACTAAGGAACGCGGATGACGCGGATACTAAAGTAAACGCGGATGGGCGCGGATAACGCGAAATAGGTTTTAGGATTTTTGGCTAGCAAGATTCCCTTCATATTTTTAAAAGCGATTTCCCTGCTTCATGAACCACATAGGAGAATAGAAACAGGACCCCTATGTGAAAACCCTTTTCCTTTCTTGGTGAAACTTCGTGACTTTGCCATTGTGGTTCAATTTTCGTACTCCGCTTTCGCCATGAACCTGCCTGGCCGATAGGCATGAACACAAAGTCACAATGGAAGTTCCTCTTTGCGAGAGTCCTCGTTTAATTGGGGCACGAAGTGCGTAACATAAGTGCTTAAGATTTGCCTTTGGCCAATGGCAACATCCTTGTCAGGGCCAGGCGGATCACTTCATCCACCTGTTCATCAATGGTGATGTGAGTGGTATCTATTGAGATGGCATCGGGGGCTTTTATTAGAGGGCTCTCTGTTCGGGTGCTGTCAACCTGATCGCGCTTGGTTAGGTTATCAACAATGTCGTCCATATCCACCAGGTCATCTTTCTCCAACAGTTCACGTTGCCTTCTAAACGCCCTCACCAGCATGTCGGCAGTTAAAAAAAGTTTTAGTTCGGCCTGGGGAAAAACAACGGTGCTAATGTCGCGCCCATCCATTACTATCCCCTTCTCTTTTCCCATCTTGCGTTGCTGCTCTACCATCGCCATCCTCACATCTTTGATGGCACTTACCTCGCTCACCCTTTCTGATATTTTCATTTTGCGTATAGCCCTCTCTACATTGATGCCGTTGAGAAAAGTTTCCGACTGCCCTTTAATAAGTGGAAATGAGATGTGTATGTCGCGGAGTGCCTTCGCTACTTCTTTGGGATTGGTGAGAGCCACGTGATGCTCAAGGAAAAACAAGGTAACCGCCCGGTACATGGCACCTGAATCTATGTAGCGGTAATTTAATTCTTTGGCCACTTCCCTGGCCGTGGTGCTCTTGCCGCACGCTGAAAACCCGTCTATGGCAATAATCACTTTTTTCATTTCAGCAATCTTTGGTTGGACAAGGTATGGGCTTGTTGGGATCTGGTTTTTTGTATTTGGGCTTGTACGATTGCTGATAGGAGGAGGCACAGCCCATCAAACAAAAAACAATGAGGAGCGGTAGTATTTTAGATTTTAGCATGGTGAAGCAACTTAGGAAATAAAATTTGAATGGAGAAGGAAGAAAGAAAAATTGATACACGTTGCAAATGGGAACATATTAGAGCTTAATAAGAGACGAGACGAAAAAAATTAGGTTTTTAGAAACGCCTGGTATAAATTGGTATTAGAAGGTTGAATCAAACAGTGTAATCATTCAATATGGAAACCAATCAAGAAGGAAAAGCAGAAAAGTTTTTTAAAGACTTCGGCAAAAAATTAGACGGTTTTTTGGTGGAAGTAAAAGATGCCAGCACCCGTGTGGAAGCCGACATGCACAAAAAGTATGAAGAACTAAAAGTAGCAGCAGAAAAAATCAAGAAGGAAGCCGAAAGCAAAGAGCGATGGAAAGAAGTGGAAGCGAGCCTAAAAAAAGCAGGTGCTGAATTGGAGAATGCATTCAAATCTGCGTTTAAGAAAAAAGATTCTTGATGCTGGCAACAATCCAGCATCAAGAATCCAGCAACCAGCTTTCAAATCACCACCTTCTTCCACTTGCCCTGCCTAAAAATAATGATCGCGATCACGGCCATCACCGACTCGGCAATGGCAATGGCCCAAAACACAGCACTGGCACCCAAGGCGAACTGCACCGCCAACAGGTAGGCCAACGGAATTTGAAAAAGCCAATACCCAAATAAGTTTAGTATGGTGGGCGTGCGCGTATCGCCCGCGCCATTGAACGATTGCACGATCACCATCCCATATCCATAAAATACATATCCAAACGTGACGATTCGAAGACATTGCGTGCCATAGCGGATCACTTCTTCGTCAGCAGAAAAAATGCGCATGATCGATTCGGAAATAAAAAAGAAAATAATGGAAATCATTCCCAAAAAAACCATGTTCAAGAACCCGGCTTTCCAAACGGACTTCTCCGCCCTGTCGGGTTTGCCTGCTCCCAGATTTTGGCCTACCAATGTGGCAGCCGCATTGGCCATGCCCCACGAAGGAAGAATGGTGAAGATGATAACACGTATTGCATACTGATACCCTGCGAAGGCCGCGCTTCCAAACGTAACAATGATGCGGGCCATGAAGAGCCAGCTTGCCGTAGAAATTAAAAACTGTCCGATGTTGCCCGATGAAACTTTTAACAGTCGCGTAATGATGCTCCAATCAATCTTTACATTCTCTTTATGGATTTTGATGATCCCTTTTTCACCCGATAGATAGTACAGTTGATACAGCACACCTGCACCCCTGCCTATGTTGGTTGCAATGGCAGCACCTTCCACCCCCATAGCAGAAATTGGCCCCCAGCCAAAAATGAATATGGGGTCGAGGATCATATTGATGATATTGGCGATCCATAAAGAGTGCATGGCGATGGCCGCATTGCCTGCACCACGAAAAATTGCGTTGACCAGAAACAATGCAACGATGGTGAAATTTCCTACCAGCATCCATTGCGTATAGCCCGAACCCACGGCAATAATATTTTCGGAGGCACCCATCAACCGAAGGATATCATCATAAAAGAAAATCCCGATCACACTGATTACAACCGATACCATCAAGCCAATGTAAAGAGCATTGACAGCCGCAACGGCAGCACCGGGTGCATCCTTCTCCCCTATTCGCCTTGAAACCATGGCTGTGGCCGCCATGCCCAAACCCATTGCCATGGAATAAACTATGGCCAACACAGATTCCGTAAGACCCACTGCCGACACCGCATCGTTGTCGTTCAACATGCTAATGAAAAATATATCCACCACCGCCAAGAGCGACTCCATGGCCATCTCCAAAATCATGGGAATGGACAATAGAAAAATAGCCTTGTTAATGCTGCCTTCTGTAAAATTTTGTTCAGTGCCTAATACGGCTTGTTTAAATAGCTTAAACAGAGAAACTGTTTTTGTTAAAACTTTCATGACTAAAATATTTATGTGTGATAAATAAACTATCACCCTCACAAGGAAGGTGGATCAGGAAAGAACCCCGTGCTGAACGGGATTAGATAAACAGCTTCATAGGCTTTGTGTGATGCGCTTAGGAAAGCGTAAACAAAGATGGAAAAAATTTTGGAATTGCGTTAAGTGCTACGCTTCGCCAATGGTGCCGCCAAAATTCATGGGGAACTGTGGGGCTTCGTTGGTTTGCTTGATAGGACCGAAAGTGGCTTCGTATTTATTGATATTGTCCTTCAGTGCAGCCAACAATCTTTTGGCGTGCTCGGGGGTAATTATTATCCTTGACTTTACCCGTGCCTTTGGCACACCGGGCATCAACCGGATAAAATCAATTACAAACTCACTGTTTGAGTGCGCTATCATCGCGAGGTTCGAATAAATGCCTTCGGCAATTTCTTCCGACAGCTCTATGTTGATCTGGTTTTGCGGAGGGTTGTTCTTTTCGTCTGCCATAACCTCACCCCAAACCCCCCTCCAAAATGGAGAGGGGCTTCAGGACAGTTTAATTATTGATTTTGTAACTCTTTCTCTTTTGGTTTTCTCTCAGGGGCATCTACAAGCCTCTGGTATTCTTCTTCGGAGCCAACAATCATATCATTCAACCTGCGTTGGCCCGTGCCGGCAGGAATCAAGTGACCTACAATTACATTTTCCTTCAATCCCATCAAGTGATCGGCCTTGCCACGGATGGCGGCTTCGCTAAGAACTTTTGTGGTTTCCTGGAATGATGCAGCCGATAGCCAGCTTTCTGTTTTCAATGACGCTTGTGTGATCCCTTGCAGCGTTGGCCGCGATACAGCCGACAGCGCATCGCGCACATCCGCCACCTTCAGGTCTTTTCTCTTCAAGGAAGAATTCTCATCGCGCAATTCGCGAGGGCTGATGATCTGGCCTACTTTGAAACGTTGAGACTCGCCCGCATCCATCACCACTTTCTTATCCAACACGCGGTCGTTCTCCTCGCGGAATTCAAACTTATCCACATATTCACCAGGCAAGAATGTAGTGTCACCCGAATCAATGATTTCTACTTTCTGCATCATCTGGCTTACTATACACTCAATGTGTTTGTCGTTGATCTTCACACCTTGCAAACGATATACTTCCTGGATTTCGTTGACCAAATATTCTTGAACTGCCGTTGGTCCTTTGATGGACAAAATATCCGAAGGAGTAATGGCTCCATCCGAAAGAGGCTGACCAGCTTTTACAAAGTCATTGTCTTGCACCAGTATGTGTTTGGACAACGGCACGAGGTAACGCTTCTGCACTCCGTCTTTCGACTCGATGAAAATTTCACGGTTACCACGCTTGATGCCTCCATACGTAACCACGCCATCAATCTCACTTACCACGGCTGGGTTAGATGGATTGCGGGCTTCGAACAATTCGGTTACACGGGGCAAACCTCCTGTAATGTCGCGCGACTTGCCCATGGTGCGAGGGATTTTCGCAAGCACCTGACCCGCTTTTATTTTGTTACCTTCTTCTACGGCAAGGTGAGCACCCACCGGAATGTTATATGACTTAGGGTCCGACTTGCCCTTCACAATGATGGCCGGGTTTTTAGTCTTGTCGCGAGAATCAGAAATTACTTTTTCGCGGTGACCAGTTTGTTCATCCGATTCCTCCTTATAAGTAATCCCTTCAATGATTGATTCAAATTCAATTTCACCATCATACTCAGAAAGGATAACGGCATTGTATGGATCCCAATAACAAAGCTCAACACCTTTTTCAACCTTCTGCCCATCCTTCACTCGCAAGAATGTGCCATACGGAACGTTGTTGGAAATAAGAACACGTTTGTCTGCATCAACAATTCTGATCTCACCCGTGCGGCCCATTACCACTTTCACTTTATTATTATCGCGGTCGGTTGTTTCCACGGTGCGGATAGCTTCAAACTCAACAGTACCGGTAAACTTGGCTTTGATGTTTGCATCCACAGCAATGTTTGAGGCCGTGCCACCTACGTGGAACGTACGCAATGTTAACTGAGTACCTGGCTCACCAATGGACTGCGCTGCGATCACACCTACGGCCTCGCCTGCCTGCACCATTTTGCCGGAGGCCAAATTTCTGCCGTAACATTTTGCACACCCACCGATCTTGGTTTCGCACGTCAACACAGAACGTATTTCAACTTCCTCAATGCTTGTTTCTTCAATCAGCTTGGCAATTTCATCCGTGATTTCTTCATTGGCTGGGCATATCAATGCTTGTGTTACCCGATCATACACATCGTGCACCGTTACCCGGCCCAAAATGCGTTCCGACAATGGCTCTACTATATCTTCATTGTCTTTCAGTGCTGTTACTTTCAAGCCGCGCAATGTACCGCAGTCTTCTTCGGTAACGACTAAGTCCTGTGCCACGTCAACCAATCTGCGGGTCAAGTAACCTGCATCAGCAGTTTTCAATGCCGTGTCGGCAAGACCTTTACGGGCACCGTGTGTAGAGATAAAATATTCCAACACATCCAATCCTTCTTTAAAGTTGGATAGGATGGGGTTCTCTATGATGGAACCAACTGAACCCGCTAAGTTTTTCTGAGGCTTGGCCATCAAGCCGCGCATTCCACCCAACTGACGGATCTGCTCTCGTGAACCACGGGCTCCCGAGTGCATCATCATATAAATAGAGTTGAAGCCTTGCTGATCTTCTTCCAACTGCTTCATCAGCGTGTTGGTGAGCAACGTGTTCGTACGAGTCCAGATATCAATTACCTGGTTGTAGCGCTCGTTGTCGGTGATAAGGCCCATCATGTAGTTGTTCCAAACACTGGCAACTTCCTTTTGAGCTTCCTCCACTAACTTTTTCTTTTCGGCTGGCACTTTTATATCGCCCAAGCCCATAGACAAACCACCCTTATAAGCCATTTGGAAACCGATGTCCTTAATGTCGTCTAAGAATTTTGCGGTCTTGGCCTGGCCTGCATACTTAAACACGTCTGCGATTATAGTCTGTAGTTTTTTCTTGGTGAGAAGTTCATCCATGAAACCTACTTCGGTAGGAACAACCTCATTAAAAATTACGCGGCCAGTAACGGTCTCAATAAGTTTCCTCTCAATGGTTCCTGTTTTCTTATCTTTTAAATTCACCCTCACTTTAACAAGGGCATGCTTGGAGAGTTTGCCTTCGTTGTAAGCGATAATCACTTCTTCCGAAGAGTAAAAAGTTTTTCCTTCGCCCTTCTCGCCTTTTCTGCCTTTGGTTAAATAGTATAGGCCCAGCACCATGTCCTGTGAAGGAACGGTGATAGGTGCGCCATTGGCAGGGTTAAGGATATTGTGTGATGACAGCATCAACACCGAAGCTTCCAAAATTGCTTCCTGACCGAGCGGAACGTGCACGGCCATCTGGTCACCGTCAAAGTCAGCGTTGAACGCAGTACAAACGAGCGGGTGCAATTGAATAGCTTTTCCTTCTATCAACTTAGGTTGGAAAGCCTGGATACCTAACCGGTGAAGCGTTGGAGCGCGGTTCAAAAGAACGGGATGTCCTTTCAATACGTTTTCCAAAATATCCCACACGACTGGATCTTTTCTGTCAACAATTTTCTTGGCCGACTTAACGGTTTTCACAATTCCTCTTTCAATGAGTTTGCGGATAATAAATGGCTTGAACAATTCTGCCGCCATGTCTTTTGGCAAACCGCACTCGTGCAATTTCAATTCAGGACCCACCACAATAACCGAGCGGCCAGAGTAGTCAACACGCTTGCCCAGCAAGTTTTGACGGAAACGACCTTGCTTTCCTTTGAGCATATCGCTCAACGATTTCAATGCACGGTTTCCATCCGAACGAACTGCATTTACTTTTCGTGAGTTGTCGAACAACGAGTCAACAGCTTCCTGCAGCATGCGTTTCTCGTTACGGAGAATTACTTCGGGAGCTTTAATATCAATCAATCTTTTGAGACGGTTGTTACGGATAATAACGCGTCTGTAAAGATCGTTCAAATCGGATGTTGCGAAACGTCCGCCATCCAAGGGCACCAACGGGCGCAATTCCGGAGGAATAACCGGAACCATCTTAATGGTCATCCACTGAGGGCGGTTTTCAACGCGTGTATTTGCTTCGCGAAAAGCTTCCACTACTTTCAAACGCTTGAGTGCTTCGGCCTTGCGCTGCTGCGAAGTATCCGTAGCGGCCTGGTGGCGCAGCTCGTACGACAGCTCGTCCAAGTTTACACGCGACAAAAGCATTTCGAGTGCATCGGCACCCATCTTGGCAATAAATTTCTTAGGATCGTTGTCGTCCAGCATTTGATTCTCGCGGGGCAACTTGTCCACGATGTCCAAATATTCCTCTTCGGTAAGAAAGTCAAGACGGTTGATGCCATCTTCTTCTTTTGTGCCGGGATGGATAACCACATAGCGTTCGTAGTAAATAATCTGATCCAACTTTTTGGTGGGAAGACCCAACAAATAACCAATCTTGTTTGGCAATGAGCGGAAGTACCAAATGTGTGCTACGGGCACTACCAATTCGATATGGCCCATGCGCTCGCGCCTTACTTTTTTCTCGGTAACTTCTACACCGCAACGGTCGCAGATGATGCCTTTATAGCGTATGCGTTTATACTTTCCGCAATGGCACTCCCAATCTTTTACCGGACCGAAAATGCGCTCGCAAAACAAGCCGCCCATCTCCGGCTTATAGGTGCGGTAGTTGATGGTTTCGGGTTGCGTTACTTCACCGTGCGAACTTTCCAGAATGGATTCTGGCGAAGCAAGGCTGATGGTGATTTTCGAGAAATCGTTGTTGATCTTTTTATTTTTTCTGAAAGACATATCGGAATAGTATTTGGTATTGAGTAAATAGTATTTAGTATTGGGCAGTTAGTATTGAGTCATTCCAGCTTCAAGGTCTGTTTAAGTGCCCAGTTCATTTTTTGAATTACATTAATGTCATTTTGAAAATGTTCCAATGTTTTATGGTCAACAAAATTTACTTTATGAGCGATAATCAACTGAGTCTCTAATTCACAAGTAGAACCATAAGAAATTCCTAAAAATTTACTAAAGTCTTTATCGGTATCTCTTCCAGCTCCTTCTGCAATATTGGAAGGAACTGAAATAGCACTCCTCCTCATTTGGGAAATTAGACCATACATTTCCTCATGTGGAAACCCTTTGGTCACTTCATAAACCCTAATAGCTAATTCAACCGATTTCTGCCAAACCTTCAATTCCTTATAGTTATTCATTTAAGTCGTTGGTTATAAATCGAAAGTATGTTTACTCAAGACTAAAGACCAAGTACTCAAGACTCCTTTTCTTAATCCATTGTTATCTCAAGTGCCAAGCCTCTCAACTCGTGCACCAATACATTAAATGATTCCGGGATGTTTGGTTTTCTCATCGTCTCGCCCTTCACGATAGATTCGTATGCTTTCGCACGGCCAATCACATCGTCAGATTTGATGGTGAGGATTTCCTGCAGAATGTGCGATGCACCAAATGCTTCAATCGCCCACACTTCCATTTCACCGAAACGCTGACCACCAAATTGCGCTTTACCACCAAGAGGTTGTTGCGTAATGAGTGAGTAAGGCCCAATAGAACGAGCGTGCATCTTATCATCCACCAAGTGACCGAGTTTCAACATATAGGCAATGCCTACGGTAACGGGTTGATCGAATTTCTCACCCGTCAAACCATCATACAAATACGTGCGTCCAAACTCAGGAAGGTTCGCTTCCTTCAATTCGGCAGCAACCTGATCCAGGGATGCTCCGTCAAAAATAGGAGTGGCATATTTTCTTCCCAATTTTTTACCAGCCCAGGCAAGAACGGTTTCATAAATCTGACCCAGGTTCATACGCGAAGGCACGCCCAGCGGGTTCAAACAAATATCAACCGGAGTTCCATCTTCCAGGAATGGCATATCTTCTTCGCGAACGATGCGGGCTACCACACCTTTATTTCCGTGGCGACCGGCCATCTTATCCCCTACTTTCAATTTACGCTTCTTGGCCACATACACTTTCGCCAATTGCACAATGCCTGCTGGAAGTTCGTCTCCTACTTCGAGGGTAAAACGCTCGCGCTTGAACTCACCGGAAATAACATTTCTCCTGTTCAGATAATTTTTGACCAACTCCGAAATCAAGTCATTGGTGTGATCATCGGTAGTCCAACTTTCAAGGCTTATGTCGGCAACCAAATTCACCTCTTCAGGCACATTGTAATTGCTTTCATCGCGATAAATATTCTTATCAGGGAACAGGTTGTTGTCAATCACTTTGCCGGAGAACTTTACGCCTTTGGTGATCAGTTCATCCCCAAACTTATGCTTCACACCCTGGCTTGTTTTTCCCGTAAGGAGCGTAGTCAATTTCTTGATCATCTCATTGCGCAATTCAGCCAGTTGTTTGCTGTAGCGGTTCTTGAGTGTGTCTAATTCCTTCTTGGATTTCAAACGCACATCTTTATCACGCTTGGGCCTGGAGAATAATTTGGTTTCAATCACCACGCCCTTCAAGGATGGGGGCGCTTTCATAGAAGCATCTTTCACATCGCCTGCTTTATCCCCAAAAATGGCGCGCAACAATTTTTCTTCGGGTGTAGGATCGGTTTCTCCTTTCGGTGTGATCTTACCGATCAGGATATCTCCTTCCTTCACTTCGGCACCAATGCGTATGATACCGTTTTCGTCAAGGTGCTTTACAGCTTCCTCGCTTACATTAGGTATCTCTGAGGTCAATTCTTCCTCGCCACGTTTGGTATCGCGCACTTCCAGTTCAAATTCTTCTACGTGTATGGATGTGTAAATATCTTCGCGCACCACACGCTCAGAAATTACAATGGCATCTTCAAAGTTATATCCCTGCCACGGCATGTAAGCCACCAACAAATTGCGGCCCAGTGCCAATTCACCGTTGGCCGTTCCGTAGCCCTGACACAATGGTTGGCCTTTGCTTACCCGTTCACCTTTTTTAACAAGGGGAGTAAGGTTGATACACGTGTCCTGATTGGTACGTCTGAACTTGATCAATGTATATGACTTCACTTCGTCTTCAAAGCGAACCAATTGTTGCTCCTCTGATACTTCATACCTGACAACAATTTTCTTTGAGTCAACAAACTCAACCGTTCCGGGACCTTCTGATAAAATCAACGTGCGGGAATCAAGTGCTATTCTGCTTTCAAGCCCGGTGCCTACCACAGGTGCCTCCGGCCTTACCAAGGGCACCGCTTGACGCTGCATGTTAGAACCCATCAATGCACGGTTGGCATCATCATGCTCAAGGAATGGAATGAGAGAAGCTGCGATAGAAACAATTTGATTGGGGGCCACGTCCATGTAGCGGATATCTTTTGGATCCACCACCGGAAAATCCCCTTCAAAGCGTGCCTTCACTTTTGTTTCCTCCAACTCGCCACTGGCTTTTATCCTAATGTTTGCCTGGGCAATGTTGTGTGTGTCTTCTTCTTCAGCCGTTAAGAAGATTACATCTTTCCCTTTTACTTTTCCGTTTTCAACTTTGCGGTAAGGCGTTTCGATAAAGCCCATTTTATTCACCTTAGCGTGAACACAAAGAGACGAGATCAAACCAATGTTCGGACCTTCGGGAGTTTCAATAGTACATAAGCGGCCATAGTGAGTATAGTGAACATCACGGACTTCAAAACCTGCACGCTCTCTTGAGAGACCGCCTGGCCCGAGTGCCGACATCCTTCGCTTGTGAGTGATTTCAGCCAATGGATTGGTTTGATCCATGAACTGTGAAAGTTGATTGGTTCCAAAGAACGAGTTGATCACCGAAGACAACGTGCGTGCGTTGATCAGATCAACGGGCTTGAAGTCTTCATTATCGCGAACGTTCATTCTCTCTTTGATGGTTCTTGCCATACGGGCGAGGCCTACACCAAACTGAGAGTATAACTGCTCACCTACTGTTCTTACACGTCTATTGCTCAAGTGGTCAATATCATCCACAACAGCTTTTGAGTTAATCAGACCAATGAGGTATTTCACGATGAGGATAATGTCCTCGGTGGTTAACACACGTTGATCAAAACTTAGATCAAGACCTAATTTTTTATTGATCCTATAACGGCCAACTTCACCAAGATCATAACGCTTCTCGCTAAAGAACAAGCTTTGAATGATGTCGCGAGCGGTTTGCTCGTCAGGGGCTTCTGTATTTCTAAGCTGACGATAGATTTGCTCTACCGCTTCTTTCTCGGAGTTAGAATTATCTTTTGCAAGCGTATTGAAGATGATGTGAAAGTCAGCAACGTTCACATCTTCTCTATGAAGAATGATTGACTTAACGCCTGAATCCAAAATCGTATCCACGTCTTCGGCTGTGATCAAATGGTCACGCTCCAGCAATACTTCGTTACGATCGATGGATACTACTTCACCTGTATCTTCATCCACGAAGTCTTCGGTCCATGTTTTCAACACACGGGCAGCGAGCTTGCGGCCTACTGTTTTCTTAAGGGTATTTTTATTTGCTTCGATTTCTTCTGAAAGCCCGAAGAGATCAAGAATATCTTTATCGGTGCCATAACCAATTGCACGGAGCAAGGTGGTGACTGGGAATTTTTTCTTCCGGTCGATGTAGGCATACATGACAGCATTTACATCGGTGGCAAATTCTATCCACGATCCTTTGAAAGGGATGATGCGGGCGGAGTATAGCTTTGTTCCGTTGGTGTGTTTGCTCATAGCGAAAAACACACCCGGTGAGCGGTGCAACTGTGATACAATCACGCGCTCGGCCCCATTGATTACAAAGGAACCTTTCTCGGTCATGTACGGAATGTTTCCAAGAAACACTTCCTGCTCAATGGTTTCAAAGTCCTCATTGTCCTCGTCATTACAGGTGAGGCGCAACTTTGCCTTCAACGGCACGGAGAAGGTCAACCCTCTGTCAATGCACTCGTCCACATCATACTTGGGCGGATCGATTGTGTAATCCACAAACTCGAGCACAAAGTTTTCGCGCGAATCGGAGATTGGGAAGTTTTCCGCAAATACTTTGAAGAGGCCTTCGTTCTGCCGTTTTTCTGCCGGAGTTTCTATTTGAAGAAAATCCTTGAAAGATTGGAGTTGAATATCCAGAAAGTCAGGATATTCTAATACTTTCTCGATTGATGAGAAATCAATCCTGTTATTGGTTGTCTTCTTTGCCAAGGGACTTTAGATTTTAATTTCCAGGACCTTTTAAAACTATGTTGGATAACTCATGCCAATTATAGCACAAACGGGAAAAACCCCAGTCCCATCCCGATGTTTCGGGAGGGATTGGAGCTTAGTTCCGGTTGAGACGGTATCCTTCGTCTTCAAGAATTATTTCAACTCGATTTCGGCACCAGCCTCCACGAGCGTCTTCTTGAGGTTTTCGGCCTCGTCTTTAGGCAAGCCTTCTTTGATTGTTTTTGGGGCGCCATCAACTACATCTTTGGCTTCTTTCAAGCCAAGACCAGTCAATTCTTTTACAAGCTTCACCACTTGAAGTTTGTTAGGGCCAGCAGCCTTCAACACAACATCGAAGTTGGTTTTTTCAGCTACAACAGCGGCACCGCCACCAGCGGCAGGGCCGGCTACGACAGCAGCCGCTGCGGGCTCGATGCCATGTGTTTCTTTTAAATAAGAAGCTAATTCATTTACTTCTTTTACGGTAAGTTCTACCAGTTGATCGCCTAGTGATTTTACGTCAGCCATGATTGTAAGTGTTAAATTTTTAGTTCAGTAGTTATTGTTTTCTTTCTTCCAATGCTTTTACCAAGCCTGCCAGAGTATTCTTGCCGTTCAACAAAGCAGACAATACGTTCTTAGCAGGAGATTGCAGCAAGGATATGATTTCACCTATAAGTTGTTCTTTCGATTTCAACTCACTTAATGTGTTTAGATGTTCCTCTCCTATAAACAGAGCGGAATCAATGGAGGCAGCTTTCAGGCCGGGTTTCCCCGCCTGCTTTTTTCTATACTCCTGAATTACTTTAGCGGGTGCGTTTCCGGCTTCTTTCGAAAAAATAACCCCTGAAAACCCATGAAGGGTTTTGAATACTTCCTCAAAATTACCTTCCTGCTTTTCTAATGCCTTGCGGATAAGCGTGTTTTTGTAAACACGATATTCCACACCGGCATTGAAACACAACCTGCGAAACGCGTTGATCTGCGCTACGGTTAGGCCCGATGCGTCTGTAATATAGAAGTGCTTGTGCTGCGAGAATTTCCCGGCCAACACATCAATAATTTGTCCTTTTTCTTCCTTCGTCATTTCACAAATGATTATAGACTTCCTGCAATAGAACCTTTATCCACAATTACACCCGGGCTCATTGTAGAAGAAAGGGTAACACTTTGAATGTATGTTCCTTTTGATGAGGCGGGCTTTAACTTCAATACCATATTGATAAGTTCAACAGCATTATCTTTCAATTTTTCTGCTGTGAAGGAAGCCTTACCTATGCTGGCGTGCACAATGCCCTGTTTGTCAATTTTAAAATCAACCTTACCTGCTTTCACTTCTTTCACTGCCTTTCCCACTTCCAGTGTCACCGTTCCTGACTTCGGGTTTGGCATCAGCCCGCGCGGGCCCAGCACCTTACCTAACTTACCTACTTTTGCCATCACGGTTGGCATGGTGATAATGACGTCCACATCGGTCCAGCCACCTTCTATCTTTTGAATATAATCTTCCAAGCCTACATGTTCGGCACCGGCATCTTTTGCTTCCTGGGCTTTGTCTGGTGAACAAAGTACTAACACGCGCACTACTTTGCCCAAGCCATGTGGAAGGGATACAACACCTCGTACCATTTGGTCCGATTTTTTTGGATCCACGCCCAAGCGTATATCCACGTCCACCGAAGCATCAAACTTGGTGAATGTTATTTCCTTCATCACTTTCGCTGCGTCTTCCAAGGAGTATTCTTTTTCAGAATCATACTTGGAGAGAACTGCTTTTCTGTTTTTCGTCAACTTTGCCATTGTCTGTTATTATTTTTCCCAAGGGGCCGTTCCGCTTACCGATACACCCATGCTGCGTGCTGTTCCGGCTACCATCTTCATGGCCGATTCAATTTTAAATGCATTAAGGTCAGGCATTTTAATTTCCGCTATCTTTTTGATTTGATCCCAAGAGATTGAGCCAACTTTAACGCGGTTAGGTTCCTTCGATCCTTTTTGAACTTTAATTGCATCCATTATTAATATGGCGGCAGGGGGAGTTTTAATAACAAAGTCAAAAGACTTGTCATTGTACATGGTGATCAATACAGGCAAAACCTGTCCTTGCTTATCCTGCGTTCTTCCATTGAACTGCTTGCAGAAGTCCATGATGTTCAAACCCTTTGAACCTAATGCCGGACCGATTGGAGGTGCTGGGTTGGCTTGGCCACCTTTCACCTGCAATTTCAAAAAACCTGTTACTTCCTTAGCCATTGTATTTTTCTTACTAGTCTATCTTTTCTACCTGCATGTAACTGAGTTCTACCGGTGTATTGCGACCGAATATCTTCACCATTACATTCAATTTCTTCTTGTCTTCAAAAATCTCTTCAACCGATCCGGTAAACCCACTGAAAGGTCCATCCATCACCTTCACCGATTCGCCCTTTATAAAAGGTGTTTCGAGTTTCACCTCAAACTGATCTATCTCGTCAACCTTGCCGAGTATTCTATTGACTTCCGATTGCCGTAATGCAACAGGCTCTTTGTTAGTGGCACTGGAGCCGTTGTTTCCAAGAAACCCAATCACACCCGGGATATTATTAACTGTGTGATAAGCCTCGCCATTCGACAAGTCAGCCGAAACAAGTACATAGCCGGGGAAGAAGTTTCTTTCTCTTACCCTTTTTTTGCCATTCCTCATTTCATACACCTTCTCGGAGGGGATCATTACCTGCGGAATAAACTCGACCAGTTTAGACCTTTCTATCTCAGTTTCGAGGTAAGACTTCACTTTCTTCTCCTGTCCGCTGATCACGCGTAATACATACCACTTTAGCTCTCCCATCAGGATTGTGTTTTAGAATTCTTTATAGAACCAAGCCAAAGCATTCTTAAAACCTAAATCCACAAACCCTATAACAATGGCAAATATGAAAGAGGCGACCAACACAAGAATTGCGCTGCTTTGCAATTCATTGAATTTTGGCCAAGATACTTTGTTGCGTACCTCGTCTATCGAATCTAAAATGTAATTTTTTACTTTTTCCATCCCTTAATTTAAACCTTTTGCCATCAATCCTTTCGCACGGGTGGAGGGTTGAATGCTGACGGTTTGGTCAGATTTCAGGCCATCCACCTGTTACTACTTTTTGCACGGGTGGAGAGGGTCGAACTCCCAGCCAACGGTTTTGGAGACCGCTACTCTACCAATTGAGCTACACCCGTAAACTGTATTCGTTCGCTCTACTTTTAAACCGCACCCGTGACACCCTCGATTTAAAAGGACTGCAAATGTAGGATAAGAACCAAAGAAAACAAAAGCGTTTCCAAAGAAAAATCCTGGAAACGCTTTGTTTTTGATTATCAGTTACTTAACTGAAAGCCTTGAGCTTACTGATCTCATCAATTTTGATTTTTTATTGAATGCATTGATTCCATAACCCACGAAAGGGACGTGAAACTGCGATTTTGGCATCAGACGGCCAAGTCTTTGTGGGTTCAACTCATAATCCCATAGATATATACAGAGTGTCAAACAAAAAAGCCCGCAAGGTTTGCAGGCTTTAATGGTTTCTGTAGAAGTAAAATTACTTTTTCAGGAATTTATGTGCTCGTTCAAAAAGCATTTTTCTATCAGCCGTGATGGAGGGGTCGGAATAAATCTTTGAGGAGAGCTCCGCCACAACAGCTTTCTTGTAACCTAACTTTTCGGCCATCTGCTCACAAAAATGGATTTCGCTTCGGAAAACATGGCCATCACTTTTCATCAATTGAATGAGGTGATACAGGTTCTCGAATTTTTGGTCTTCTGAAAAGGTGTCCAAATTGCCAATCGGGGCTGGCTTCTTCAGCATCTCATCAATTTCAGCTTTCGATAGGCCATTGGCTTTTCCAATGATATGTATGGTCTTGTTTTCTTTTTCTCCCACCTGCCTATCGCTGGCGGCAAGGTTGATCAGTACATTTAGTTGCTCTTTAATCATAACAGTTTATTTTTAATGCGAAAATAGTTACTGGCTGTGGAAAATTAATTCAAAAAAACGGATATTTCTTACATCTTGTCGAAAAATGTTGCGTATCTGAAGTATCATGCAACCCTATTCGGTCGTGGTGGTCTTTCCTTCAAAATTGTTACTATGAAAAAGTTGGCTAATGTAATTCTGTTCCTACTGGTGTGTTCCATTTCAGTGGCTCAGCAAAGTGAAGTTAGGTCGGTGGGCAGTTTTAGTGGAGTGAAGGCCGCTGAAGCCATTGATGTGTATCTTAAGAAAGGAGACAAAGAGAGCGTGAGGGTGGAAGCTACGGGCACCGATGCATCCAATGTGATCACCGAAGTATCGGGCAGCTATTTAAAGATCCACATGAAAGATGGGCGGTATCGTAGCAAAGATGTGAAGGTATATGTGACATACGTTTCCATCAATAAAATATCGGCTAGCTCTGCTTCCAATGTTTTTTCAGAAGGCACTATCAAGTCATCGTCCTTGGATGTGAGCGTTTCCAGCGCAGGTTCTATTGAGGTGATGATTGAAACGGAGTCGGCCTTGGTGGAGGTATCCAGTGCCGGTGATGTGGTGCTTGAGGGCAAGGCCAAAAAATTGGAAGCCGAGGCGAGCAGTGCTGGTGAAATTGATGCTTACAATTTGGAAAGTGAGGTGGTGAATGCCAGCGCCAGCAGTGCCGGCAGTATTAAAGTAAATGTATCAAAGCAATTAGAAGCCCATGCCAGCAGCGGTGGCAGCATCCGCTACCGTGGAGCACCGGCCAAAACCAATACCGGGTCCAGCAGTGGCGGTTCGGTAAAAAAATCAAATTAATCAAGTTCTAAATTTATGACAAGGATAATCAAAAGAGATAAGTCCTGAATGAAAGTCACCGCTCTCTTTCTCACCTTAGCGAGGCTATGACATTTTCATTAAAGTGTCATTCCGGGCGAGGGGAGAATTTATTAAATTGGTTCACAAGCAAGCGAGACCCTGCCTGCCGGACAGGCAGGGTCGAGTGGAATATTTTCAATAATGATAAAGGTTGCGCACATTCGCCCGCGATGACATTTTAATTAATTGGAAGTAACATGACAAAGTAGGACTAAAACCCTCCTTCAAACAACTGCTTTCGGTTCCTCATTGAATGGATAAGTCTATCTTGTTTTGAAAACCTGTCTTCCTGCCGGTTCAATTCCCAATTGATATGGGCGAGTTTGAAACTTTTTAGGTACGAAGCCCCGGTTTTTCCTATAGAAAGCCCCAGGCGGTTTAACACAAAGTTGTTCATACAATCAATTTTTTTTAGAAAGACGTAAAAACATGGATTATAGTTTAAGGCGCCTTTATTAATTCGCGAATGAATACCAATGGAACGCTGATGACGCTGATTTTTATGATTTTCGAGGATTTGATCTGCGAATATCTGCCTGATCCCTGCCGGCAGGCAGGTGTGTCATCTGCGTTCCATGATTGATTTTTAGAGATGCAGCCAGCTCTTTATTTTTACATCGGTGCAACGGTTTGCTTTCAGTAAAACAAGATCAGGTTTTACCCTATCATCCAAAAAAGGGCGCACTTTTCCGGAAAAGTATTTTAAAAAATATCCTGATGTGCCGAAAAAAATATAATTTTGCCGCCATCCGATTAAAAACAAAACAACCACTATGGCACATTTACGATTTGAAGCATTGAGCAAACTAAATGGTCGCGCAAAAGTTCATGTAGAACCAAGTTCCCCACACATCTCCAAGTTTTTTGGGGAGAATGTATTTGGCATGGAACAAATGCGGGCCACCCTTGCCCCGGCCGTCTTTAAAAAAGTCAGTCAGGCAATCAAAAATCATGAGAAAATTGATGAGACCACTGCCGATGCCGTAGCCTCTGGGGCAAAATCCTGGGCCATTGGCAAAGGAGCTACTCACTTCACCCATTGGTTTCAACCGATGACGGGCGGAACCGCTGAGAAACACGATTCATTTTTCGATGCTCTCTCCGGCATTGAAAAGTTTAAAGGAAGTGAACTGGTGCAGCAAGAACCTGACGCCTCTTCATTTCCCAGTGGAGGCATCCGCTCCACCTTCGAAGCACGCGGTTACACTGCGTGGGATCCTACCTCACCGATGTTTCTCTATGGAAAAACATTGAGCATCCCCACCATCTTTGTTTCCTACACAGGCGAAACGCTGGATACAAAATCACCTTTGTTGAAAGCCCTGAAAGCGGTGGATATTGCAGCCACTCAGGTATGCCAGCTTTTCGATAAGGACATACAACATGTAGTAGCATCGCTTGGTGCCGAGCAGGAATATTTTGCCGTTGATAGAGCATTGTTCAACGCGCGCCCCGATTTAGTGATGGCAGGCCGCACCGTGTTTGGCCACTCACCAGCACGAGGCCAGCAATTGGAAGATCATTACTTTGGCACCATACCCAGCCGTGTGTATGATTTCATGCGCGATTTTGAAATTGAAAGTTGGAAGTTGGGGATACCCGTGCGCACCCGTCACAATGAAGTGGCTCCAAGCCAGTTTGAAGTAGCTCCGCTTTTTGAAGAAGTGAACGTGGCCAACGACCACAACCAATTGATGATGGACGTGATAAGCCGCGTTGGCGAAAAGCACGATCTTAAAATACTTTTCCATGAGAAACCATTTGCCGGCCTCAACGGAAGTGGCAAGCACAACAACTGGTCGTTGATTACCGATACAGGAGTTAACCTGTTTGCACCGTCCAGTTCGGCCCGCGATAATTTACTCTTCCTAACGTTCTTTATCACTACGGTAAAAGCGGTGCATGAATATGCCGACTTGCTCCGTGCAAGCATAGCCACGGCAGCCAATGATTTCCGTTTGGGCGCCAACGAAGCACCACCCGCCATCATGTCTGTATTTATCGGCTCGCAAATGTCTGCCGTGCTTGATGAGCTTGAGAAAAAAGGAAACGTGAAGATTGAGAAAGGCGACAACATGTACATGAAGTTGGGCATAGACCAGATCCCTGAAATCATACTTGATGCCACCGACCGTAACCGCACTTCACCATTTGCTTTTACCGGAAACAAATTTGAATTCCGTGCCGTGGGCGGCAGCGACAATTGCGGCACACCTATGACAGCCCTCAACCTGATTGTGGCAGAGCAGCTTACAAAATTCCACGAAACCGTAAGCAGCGAAATAGAAAAAGGACAGGAGAAAAGAATAGCCATTGTAAATGTATTGCGCAAATACATTAAAGAATCGAAAGCCATTCGGTTTGAAGGTGATGGCTATAGCGATGAGTGGGTGAAAGAGGCTGCGAAAAGAGGCCTGGGCAACATCAAGAATATGCCACGCGCCATTGAAGCCTATACCTCTAAAAAGTCGTTGGCCCTCTTTGAAAAGTTTGATGTAATGAGCCACAAAGAAGTGGAGGCACGCAACGAAATAAAATTGGAGAGCTATATCAAGAAGGTGCAGATAGAAGCGCGTGTAATCGGTGACCTCGCCATGAACCACATAATCCCTACGGCCATTGCTTATCAAAACAAGTTGATACAAAATGCCAATGGATTGAAGGGATTGGGATTGGATAACAATGCCGTGCTTCAAACCATTAAGGAAATAAGCGGGCACATTGAAACCATAAAAACGGGAACGCGCGAAATGGTGGACGAACGCAAGCGCATCAATAAAATGGCGGACACACACAAGCGCGCCTTTGCTTATTGCGATGATGTGAAGGAAAAATACTTTGACAAAATCCGCGATGCCGTTGACAAACTGGAATTGTTGGTTGACGATGAAGACTGGCCCTTGGTGAAGTACAGAGAGTTGTTGTTTTTGAGATAAGATTTTTTTGGATCTAGGCAGGTCTTCCTACTGATCATTTAAAAGCCCGCTTCTTCAGAGCGGGCTTTTTTTATGAACTTCTGATTTGCATCCAGGGTGCATGACAAATTGCACTGACTGCGAAACACAAAGTGAGCGTGATTTCTCAATTCGATTTTTAGTTGTTCATGTTTGGTTTCAATTGTGGATTTGGCACTTTTTTGTCTTGACACAAAAAAGTACCCAAAAAAAGTCAAGACAAAAAGATGCTTCCTGCCGCATCCCATCACACCCCCGCCTTTTTGTCGGGCCAGCGCACTTGAGTTTCAAGATAAATATTCTCCATGTGATTCAGTTTCTGCTGATAGCCTATTGCTTTTTAGTTCGGTGAAATTTGTCATGCACCCCGCATCCACAACGGATGCGATTGCTTAGGCTTTCATTTGCCTTCAATGATTTTTATTTCCTCCTCGGATAAATCGTACAGTTGATAAACCAATTCGTTGATCTTTCGGTCGCTATACCCAATTTGACTTTCAATCTGTTCAATTGAGCTATGCAATTTGGTTTCAGCTTTTTGTTTGTAAAGCGCAAGCACCGAATCAACAAGTTTAATGATGTGCTTTTCTACTTCCTCGTTTTTACCGATTGGAATTGATTCCAGATATTGTCGTATAAACCGAAGGTACCCCCCTCTGATTTCCGAACTTATCCTTTTATAAAAAAACTGAGTTAACTCCGAGTTTAGAATTCCCAATAAAAACTTGTCGTTGAGCGGAATAATGTAGGCCGTGTTTACCACAAAAAAATTGCTGGTATCGTAGGTGGCTTGCATGCGCAAGGCTATATCTGGAAGAATAATTTTTGGTTTTTTAAATTCTTCATAGTAATCACAGGCTCTGAGTTCCCACCAGAAATCTCCTTGATCAAACCTTTTCTTAGCCTTCGATTGAAAAAGTTCCAAATGTTGCGATATCGCTGGATAGTTATCCTTTATCCATCCCCAGGCATTCTTGGGCTGCTTGCCCTTATCATTCGTAAACCCTTTAGGAAATAAAATTAAATACTTTCCTGAAGGCAGTTGTTGATACCGCTTAATGTCTTTGCCAGCCAAAAACGGTTTAATGATTTCCGCACTCTTCCGGTCTTCCTTTATGAGTTTCTTCTTGGTCGCCTCATCAATAACAAAGGCTTCATTCAATCCCGTTAAAACACCGCGATAAATTTTATCTTTAACATACTCTTTAAGTGGTATGCCTTTGTCCCGCAATTTTTTTAAGAGCAACTGTTCCGTTTCATCGGCTAAGTTCCATCCACCAATATCTAATAATAGGTCTTTATTAAGTGTGCGCCTGCTTTTTAAAACATAGTCTTGTAAAGAACTTTCAAACGTCAAAGTTTTTAAGTTCACTACATCCATGTATGCACTTGCTCTGATCCCCTTGCCGGCAATGAAAATACATGGGTAGGTGGTGGCATTTTCAAATACTTGGAGATCGCCAAAATCAATAATTTCTTTGATGTCTTGTGTTTTAAGCCATTTGCGCAGCGGCTCGCCATAGTTCGCCCTCATCCATTTGTTGGCCACTATAATTCCAAATAACCCACCCACGCGCAAGAGGGAAATGCCCCGCTCAAAAAAGTAACAGTACAAATCGGCTGTGCCCTGATAGACCCTGTACTTACGTTGAAAGTAATCTTTAAAGTCAGTAAGCAATTCTTGCCTCACGTAAGGAGGATTTCCAATAACACAATCAAAGCCTCCACTTCCATATTCTTCCATTGGCTCTTGTACACCCTTAAATTTTTCGGTCAATTTTTTGGCTTGGTTTTCCGTGTGCTCCACCAATTTAAACTGGTCTTTAAACTCATGACGGTTATCCGCGGTCCTACTCTTGAACACCGATGGAAATGCCCGCTGCCAATTAAAAGGATTTACCTTCTTGCTATTGCCAAAATCAAGTTGGCCTTCATAAAAATCCTCATCCACCAATGAATTCCCGCTTTTAATATTGTTGTCCAATGTTGGCAATGCCCTTTCCTTAAAAAGGTTCATCTGGTTAGCAATACTGGCTTGTGTTTCGCCTTCTAAGCACTTGAGCAGCAAACTCAATTTGGTTACCTCCACGGCATTCACGTCTATATCAACACCGAAGATATTGTTCAGCAAAATCCTCTTCTTCTCGGTGGTGGTCAGATTTCCTTCTGGGGTGATCGGGTGGCCTGCCTGCCGATACGCTGGCATTGCAAGGGCAGGCAGGTCCTTTTTTCCTTTAGAAGGTTTTCCGTTCTCTGAATAATAATTTTTATGATGATCGAGCAAGTGTTGATATGCCCCGATCAAAAAACTCCCGCTGCCACAGGCAGGGTCAACAATTTTAAGTTGGCTTATTTCATCCGGTGTTTTACCTTCTATCAATTTGCCCACTGTGTTTTGCACAATGTATTCAACAATGTATTGGGGGGTGTAATAAACACCGCCTGCTTTTCTTACCTCCGGCTTTTCTTCAATCCTGGCCTGGTGCGAGGGTGTAAGCCGGATTACTTTTCCAAGAAATTGCTCATAGGCACTGCCGAGGATTTCAACTGGCAAAATAAAAAAATCGTAGGGGCTTGCCGGGTGGTACAGTTCGTTGACAATGCTTTTAATAACCTTGTTGTCAATTTTCAGTGTTTCACTGATCTTATCTTTTTTAAAATCAAAAATTCCTGCGTTGTATTTTTGATCAGCTTCTTTAAACAGCTTGAATAGGTTATCGTAATAGTCGCCCTTTAATGTTGTTTGCAAATTACCATACGGTTCAATAGCCCGGTCTTCCGCAATCCGAAGAAAAATTATCCGGTCAATAGTTTGCTGAACCACAAAATTGATTTCGTCTTCGTCAAGCTGTTTGTTGTTCAAGCTAATGCTTGTGGCGAGGTAAGTTCGCCAGGTGTCGAGTGAATTGAGAAATTCTTTGTCAACCGTTGTTGTTCCTTTTTTATTGGCGTTGCTTAGAACATACTTATCAAAGCTTCCCTTCAGTACCCGCTCTTTGCTGAACGTATCCCACAGGAAATCAAACTCAGTGATATAGTCCTTGAACGTAAGGTACTTTATCCGGGCAACCGAGGCTTTGTCGGACGGGTAGGGTCTTTTGGTGCAGTCGTAAATTGCGAACTCCTCAAAATCAGTAACGATACTGACCGGAAGTTTTGCATTCCAACCATATCTGCGGATTTGATATGCGGGAATGATGTCATCTTTAACAAGTATGCTGGGCTTTTTGGCCTCAACAAAAAATAATCTCTTTCCGCCTCCAATCTTAAATGAATAATCGGGTGCTTTTGTTACTCCATCAATTTTTACACGGTCTTCGTGAATAACCTCCCTATATGCCTCGGCATAGCCTTGCTCATTGTCAATGTCCCAACCTAATGCTTTGAAAAACGGATCAATGAAATCCCTGCGGGTTAACGTTTCGTTGTAGCCAGCGTTTTTATAGGAGGCAATTTGCTCACCAAAGCGTTCTACTAATTGCCCTATTTTATTTTTGGCCTCGTCCTTACTCATTGTGTTTTAAAAATGCCATGCGAACGGCATAAGCACGTTGCCAAAAATAGGGATTCCGATTCATTTAATTCACTCTGGGTTCATTTCAAAATGTCGCGATAACAATAAGTTTGGGGCTGACTAAAAAGTCGCTTCTGTCATCGCGGCCTTTGAGCCGCGATCTCGTTTTTACGTGGGACTAACAGGATACCGGGTCAAAGCCCGGTATGACACTTCGATCCAATTGCGACTTTTTAGAAAGCCCTGGCCTTATCAATCACGACATTTTGAAAATGCACCCTTCTCTCTCACCCTTCCCTCACCTTTTTCACAATCGCCAGCGCATCGACAACAGCTTGCTGAAGCTTGGTCCAATTTTTTGTTTCGATTATTTCTTTCGATATCAACTGCGAGCCCATGCCCACGCACACAACTCCCGCTTTAAACCAAGCAGAAAGGTTTGCCTCGGTTGGCTCCACGCCTCCCGTTGGCATCAGTTGCAAGCCGGGCACCACGGGCATGATCGAACTCACAAAACCAGGACCCAGCACAGAGCCAGGAAATATTTTGATCACCTTCGCACCCAAATCTTTGGCCGTCACAATTTCGGTGAGCGTGGCACAGCCGGGTATCCACAGTTTGTCATACTGTTTACATACAGAAGCCATCTCCGGTTTTAAAATTGGCGACACAATAAAGTGTGCGCCTGCTTCACAATATTTTTTTGTGATATCGGCATTCATCAACGTGCCTATGCCCAACATCAAATCAGGATATTGCGCGGCATGCTTTAGCAACTGGCCAAAAACCTGAAAGGCATTTTCACCACGGTTGGTAAATTCAAAAACACGCACGCCTCCTTTGTAGGAAGCATCGAGCACGGCCTTTGCAATTTCAATATCGGGATGATAAAAAACGGGGATCATGCCCAATGCGCGCATGGCTTGTTGAATGGTGTCGGTAGAGAAAGTTGTCATGGATTTATTAGTGTTGAGTACTGAAGTATTATTGATGCTGAATTAAATGTCTTTCGTTTAGACCTCACCCCTGCCCCTCTCCAGAGGAGAGGGGTGCGAAACCCTTACTTTTAGAGACAAGGTAAATGGATTTTAAAAAGCAGTTCATTAACAATAGAGTGAAAAAGTTTTCAAGGACAGTCACCCTCTCCTCTGGAGAGGGGCAGGGGGTGAGGTCCTATCGCGAAACGCGACCTGAACCATCGCCCGTCATTAGCTTTTCAACTTCTTCCACCGTCACGCGGTTGAAGTCGCCTTTGATGGTATGCTTGAGGCACGATGCGGCCACAGCAAAGTCCAACGCTTTCTGATTGTCCGTTGGATAAGTGATCAGGCCATAGATCAATCCGCCCATGAATGAATCGCCACCACCAACACGGTCAACAATATGCGTGATCTGATACGTGGGTGATTCCGTCAATTTTTTTCCATCCCACAATACACCCGCCCATGAGTTGTGACTGGCACTGATAGAGCCGCGCAGCGTAATGATCACTTTCTTCGCCTTCGGAAATTTCTTCATCAGTTGTTTGCCTACCGATTCGTACGCTGCCC
>JAYVAI010000087.1:0-1933 GCA_043751075.1 Cyclobacteriaceae bacterium
AGGCAACGTGGCGCAAGAGCTGGTGGGCAAGTGGTGTTACATGAGCAATTCGCTGAACAGCAGTTCGAACAAATGCATAACATTGAATGCCGATGGAACCTACCTCTATAATAGTGAAAGTTCGCGCAGTGTAAATACACCTGATTTATCTGGGGGCACTTCTTCGCAAGGTGCTGATAGTGGCACCTGGTACTTGCAGGGCGACCGGATATATTATAACTCACAAACACAGGGTCAAGGTTCTTACCGGTTGGAAAAAAGAAACCATCCAAAGAATGTTGGAGACCCCATGATCGTGTTGGATGGCGAGGCTTATGTGACGGCAACTCTTAAAGCACCCTGGAGGTAATTTAAACTTGCTCATTATCAACTTAAATTTTATACCTTCATCAACTCTAATCAAAAAAAAACTATGAAAACACAACTCAACCGCAGGGATTGGTTCAAGTCGTCACTGGCTCTCACAGCAGGTTTTGCCATGGCTCCATCCATTGTGCAAAACCTGATGGCTGCACCCGTAAGCACCGCAGAGAGAAATTTCTTTGAAGGCCTAAAATTAAATGGCCCGAAGGTGAGGCTCAACTCAAACGAAAATCCTTATGGCCCATCGGAGAAAGCAAAGAAGGCGGTGATGGAAGTTCTTTCCAAAGGCAACCGCTATGCCTTTAGCGAGTTGGAGGAAATGAAAAAAATAATTGCACAGAAAGAGGGTGTTGACCCTTCTTATATTTTGCTGGGTGCGGGCTCGGGCGAGTTGTTGTGCCAAACTGGTATTGCATACGGGTTGGAAAAAGGAAGGGTGCTATCGGCCTACCCCACGTTTCCATTGCTTATGAATTATGCTCAACAAATGAGTGCCGAGTGGGACAAAGTTGATCTCAACGAAAATCTGGAATATGATTACAATGCTCTACTGTCGGCCATCAAGCACGACACCAAACTTGTTTTTTTCTGCAACCCCAACAACCCAACGGGCACTGTGGTGAGCACCGATGTGGTGGCATCGTTTTGCCAGGAGGCATCAAAACAAACCATGGTATATGCCGATGAAGCCTATCTGGAATTTTTGGAACCCGCAGCGCAAAAGTCGATGGTATCGTTGGTACAAAACAACAAGAATATCATTGTGTCAAAAACATTTTCTAAAATATATGGATTGGCCGGCTTGCGCATAGGATACATTGTTGCGCACCCCGATGTGCTGAAAAAAGTTGGTCAGTATGGCGATACCATTTCGCCAAGCCAAACCGCATTGGCAGCGGCAAAGGCAAGCTTAGGCGATGAGGATTTTATGAAAATGACCCGTGAAAAAAATGCCGTGGCCCTTAAAATAATGACAGACTATTTGGACAAGAAAAAAATATTCTGCGGCAAGCCACGCACCAATGTATTGTTGTTTCCTGCGCCCAAAGATGGCAAGACGCTGTTGACAAAATTAGAAGAGAAAGGATATTTGATACGCGTGTGGGACTATCAGCAAAAAGAATGGTGCCGGGTAAGCATCGGCACAGCCGAAGAAATGAAAGGGTTTGTAAAAGCATTTGATGATGTGATTACATAGGATGAGGCTGCGTATTGGAAAGATTGACTGGCCAAATCATGCCATCGGATTTTTTAGTGCACTGTTTGGAATCCTCATCGCGTTTGAACTGGATCAGTGGCGTGAAACAAGAAATCATCAGGAAGAGGCGCGCAACGCATTCGATAAACTCAAGCAGGAAATCCAAATCAATAAAAACTCCCTGCACACATCTGGCCTTTTTGGTGTTGCGCGGTGGGTGTGGGCAGGCTCACCAACAGAGGCTGAGATGAAGTAAACCGTTGCCCGTTGATAAAAGGTGTGACAGTTATACAATCCATACTTTGGGCTAAAGCCCATTTCCTAAACGTGTTCAATTGCCACGGGCTTAAGCCCCTTGTCTATGCACACATC
>JAYVAI010000088.1:0-5015 GCA_043751075.1 Cyclobacteriaceae bacterium
AATCACGCAACTTCCCTCATGTTAAACTTAAACCAATAACACCATGATCTCCGCCTTGCTAAACTCCGGAAAATATGTTGTAGAACCCAGCCTGTTAGACATGCACCAAAGCAGTTTGGAATGGCTTTCCACCACCGTGCTTTGGAAACAAGAGGTAGCCTTCTTTCAAAAATTGTTGGACAACTATTCGGCCAATGGCATTTTGCCTGACGACAGAAAGAAGGTGAGCCACTTTCAGAATGTGATCACGTATTATGGTGGCGAACTGATAGACACCCTTCGAAAAAAAATCAAGAACCATGAGCATAAACTGGCCGACATGCTACGGGAAATGGAGGATGAAAAAGAATACTACGAAGTGCATGAAACCTTGCAAGATGAACTCAGCGCGTTCATGAAAACTTTTCATGGTTTCAAAAGCGAGTTCTTTTCTTTCATCGAAAAAAAACTCTGAAAAAACCCTTCAAGGGTTCTAAACCCCTGAAGGGTTCTACCGCACTTCGTGAGGATGCGAGCCGTTGAGAAAAAACCAAAAATCCATTAGGCAACAATTACCTACCTTAGCGCAGCTAACAATCTTTTTATGCGCTATTCAAAAATTGTAGGGTTAGGACATCATGTGCCGGAAACCATCATCACCAACGCGTATCTCTCCGGCATTATGGAAACCAATGATGAGTGGATTGTGGAGCGAACGGGCATCAAAGAAAGAAGGTACATTGATCCTGCCAAAGACACCGTGGCCAACATGGCGGCCAAAGCCACACGCATAGCATTGGAACGGGCGCATCTTACCGAAAAAGACATTGAGTTCATTGTGTTTGCAACCATAACCCCCGACTATTTCTTTCCGGGCTCGGGTGTGTTGCTGCAACGCGAATTAGGTTTGGAAAGCATCGGTGCGCTGGATATCCGCAACGCCTGTTCAGGATTTATTTATGCGCTGTCGGTAGCAGATCAATTTATTAAGTCAGGAATGTATAAAACCATTCTGGTGGTGGGCGCGGAGATACAATCAACCGCTATTGACATGACTACGCGCGGAAGGAACACCGCTGTGATTTTTGCCGATGGGGCAGGCGCAGCCATTCTTCAACCTGCTGATGAGCCCGGCATTCTTTCTACACACCTGCATGCTGACGGGCGTTTTGCCGAAGAACTTTATGTGCGCGACCCCGGCAGTAGCCGCCCGCGTGAAGAGCGGCAACCTGAACAGATCTTGGACACAACACATTTCAAAGTGGTGATGAATGGAAGCCAGGTGTTCAAGCATGCCGTGGTGCGTTTTTTGGAGGTGATAAACGAAGCACTCGCGGCCAATAAAATGAAAAAGGAAGACATTGATTTGCTGGTGCCGCATCAGGCCAACCTGCGCATCAGCCAGTTCATACAACAAAAATTGCAACTGCCCGATGAAAAAGTGTATAACAACATTATGCGCTATGGAAACACCACGGCTGCTTCCATACCCATTGCTTTAAGCGAGGCTTGGGCGGAAGGAAGAATCAAAGAAAATGATTTAATTTGTTTGGCGGCATTTGGCAGCGGCTTCACGTGGGCTTCGGCATTGATCCGTTGGTAATCTTAACACTTGATTCTTGATTCTTGATTATTCTTGACTTCTAAAAACACAAATTCAATCCCGATAGCTATCGGGACAAATTCAAAACCAAACTCCTCCTAACTCCTAACTCCTAACTCCTAAATTCTGACTTCTAAATTCCAACATCTCACATCTCAAATCTTTACTCCATCCCATGAAAACCATCTCCTATAATCCAAGCCCGCTCGAAGTTGACTTGGCCAATGCCTTGGTCATTCTCCAAAAGGAAATTGAAAAACATTTGCTTGATAATAAGATCACTCGTGTAGAAGCAAACCTGGAACGCGATAACCCCAAAGTGAAATTGATGCTGAAGGATAAAGAAGGGGATGAGCATGAAATTGTTATTAAGATCACTCAAATGCCGGATAAATTCTGATCCGAAAATTTTACACATCAATAAAAAGAAATGTCTCTACTTATCGTCCTCCTCTGCATTGTATTTTTGGTACTGCTCATTTCTTATTTTAAGATCAACGCCTTTCTTTCGTTTCTGGTTGTTTCCATCCTTGCGGGATTATTGTTAGGTCTCGATGTTTCAAAAATCAGCGGGTCGGTGCAAAAGGGACTTGGCGATATGCTGGGGTCGCTGGCGGTGGTGGTGATCTGTGGTGCCATGTTGGGCAAGCTCGTGGCCGAAAGTGGTGCCGCGCAACAAATAACAGGAGGGCTGATGAAACTCTTTGGCGAAAGCCGCATACAATGGGCGTTGATGATCACGGGTTTTGTAATCGGCATTCCACTTTTTTATAATGTGGGATTTGTGCTCGTGTTTCCACTGATCTGTTCGGTTGCCTATCGCTTCAAACTTCCGGCCGTGTATGTGGGGTTGCCCATGTTGGCAGCGCTCTCCGTCACGCACGGGTTTCTTCCGCCCCATCCTTCTCCTGTTGCATTGGTCGCACAGTTTCATGCCGACATGGGCAAGACCCTTGTGTATGGAACCATCATTGGTTTTCCTACGGTGATCATTGCCGGCCTGTTGTTTTCCAAAACATTGATAAACCTAAAAGCATCCGTATTAAAAATATTTCAATCAGAAGGCGTTCCCGAAGACAAACTTCCGGGCATGGCAAATTCATTCTTGTCGGCCTTGCTGCCCGTGCTCTTGCTTGCCTTTACAACCATTGTAACACCTTTGATACAAACCGATGGTGTGCTCAAGAAGACAATTGTTTTTTTGAGCGATCCCGCCATCGTCATGTTGATTTCGCTGGGCGTTGCCACCTATACCATTGGCCTTCGCAAAGGGTTGACCATGAAATACATCATGGATATTTATGGCGATTCGGTAAAAGATGTGGGCATGATCATGCTGATTATGGGCGGGGCCGGTGGGCTAAAACAAATTTTGATTGACAGTGGAGTGAGCAATGAGATAGGCAGTTTTTTGGAAGGCATGAATGCACATCCCTTGATACTCGGCTGGACGATCGCTTGCGTGATTCGGCTTTGTGTTGGCTCTGCCACGGTGGCTGGCCTTACAGCAGCAGGCATTGTTGCCCCGTTGGTGATGAGCCATCCAGAAGTCAACGCCAATTTGATGGTGCTGTCTGTGGGGGCAGGCAGCCTCATGTTTTCGCATGTAAACGATGCCGGGTTCTGGCTCTTCAAAGAATATTTTAACCTGAGCATAAAAGACACCATCCGTTCGTGGTCGCTCATGGAAACAATTGTATCGGTGTGCGGATTGATAGGTGTGATGATATTGAATTGGATAATTTAGAGGCTGGATGCTGGATTCTGGATTTATGATTTATGATTGAGTGTAGTATATAAAAAGTTCCACCCGTGTTATGAAATTATAAATTCTAACTTCTAATTTTCAAATTCAAATTCCCCTACTAACTCCAAACTCCTAACTCCTAACTTCTAACTTCTGTATTCCAACTCCTAACTCCCTTCCCCCATGTCCCCCGACCAACGTTTCATAAACCTAAACCTAACACTGCCTCCGCCACCAAAGCCACTTGGCGTTTACAAACCTTTTTTGATCGTGGATAAATTTGTGTTTGTATCGGGGCACGGTACTATAAAAGAAGACGGCAGCCTGATCATCGGCAAAGTGGGCATTGATTTGAATGCGGATGAAGCAAAGCTTGCAGCGCGGCAGGTGGGCTTGGCCATATTGGCAACACTAAAAGCAAACCTGGGCAGCTTCGATAAAATAAAACGGGTGATCAAAGTGTTGGGCATGGTGAATGCCGTAGCTGAATTTGAAAGACATCCTTTTGTGATAAACGGGTGCAGCGAACTTTTTGCCAGCGTGTGGGGCGAAGACCATGGAGTAGGCGTGAGAAGTGCCGTGGGCATGGCCTCGCTGCCGGATAATATTCCGGTAGAGATTGAGGCGATGTTTGAATTGGTGTAGTTTTTTGAAACAACGGGTGCAAGACAAAAATGCAATCTCACGCAAAGGCGCAGAGGCGCAAAATTTGCTATGATTTTCTTTCACTTTGAGTTCTTAGTGTCTTTGCGCCTGCCTTGCCGGTAGGCAGGTGAAAAATTGAGTGTTTGCAAAACTGTCGTACATCCGAAACAACTTACTTTTACATCATGCAGTTGGCTTTGCGTAAGGGTCAAAAGAATTTCAGCCGTCTTATTTGCAGGATGTGGATACGGCAAGGGATAGAAGCGGAAAGCCCGAAGTGCGGTTGGTGGTGCGTGGCCGGACTTATAGCGTATAGCCCGGTGGCGTTTCGCCATGCCGCAAAAAAATAAATTTAGAAATCAAATTAAACATCAATACTCAACATGAAAAACAAAGTAATAACCTTCGGTGAAATCATGCTCCGGCTTGCCACGCCCGGTTATTTAAGAATTGCGCAGTGCACAGAATTTGAAGTCACCTTTGGCGGTGGCGAAGCCAACGTGGCCGTCTCGCTTGCCAACTATGGAATTTCCGCTGCCTTTGTAAGCAGCCTTCCAAAAAATGATCTGGGCGATTTTGCCGTCACCACCCTGCGCACACATGAGGTTGATACTTCGCTCATAAAAAGAGCGGGCGACCGGATTGGGATATACTATTTGGAATCGGGTGCCGTAAGCCGCGGCAGCAAAGTGATTTACGACAGGGCCAACAGCTCCTTCGCCAAACTTAAAAAAGGCGACATAGACTGGAACAAAGTTTTTGAAGGCGTAACCTGGTTTCACTGGACGGGCATTACACCGGCTGTATCGGAAGGAGCAGCAGATGCTTGCCTCGAAGCGTGTGAAGTGGCCTCGAAAAAAGGCATCACTATTTCTACTGACTTAAATTACAGAAATAAATTATGGAAGTGGGGAAAGCCTGCCGGAGAGGTGATGGAAAAATTAGTGAACCATTGTGATATTATTTTAGGAAATGAAGAAGATGCCGACATGGTGTTTGGTATCAAGCCGGAAGGTGTGGATGTAAAGTCGGGCCACGTGG
>JAYVAI010000089.1:0-5004 GCA_043751075.1 Cyclobacteriaceae bacterium
TCATCTATTCCATGGTGAGCATGATGAGTTGATGGCAAAGTAATTATTCTTTCTACTATCCAAGTTACAGGTTTTAAAAATTTATACGTATAAAGAAATTTATCCCATTTGATGTTAGTATGTGTAATTACATCAACAATTCCAATTAGCATTGTTGAAATAATATATGCCTTACCAAGTCCAAAATATACCATTGAAGCAGCATACCATAAATTGGGCATTAAAACAAACCACAGCCAGTTTTCTCTGTATGAAACACCTATATTCATATCTGGTGAAGTATGATGTGTTTTATGGATATTCCATAACCAAGTCCATTCGTGCCCTTTTCGATGATACCAATAATGCAAAAACTCATCAGGAATAAAAATAATTAAAACGCCCACCCAAATTGACAAATTAGATAAAGCATCATGTGCACTTGGAAAGATAAATCCCAAAATGAGGCTACTCAAAAATACAATACTTGGTTTGATGAAAACTGCTAATTGTAAAACACTTACAATGTCAATAATCCAATCGTCTTTTCTTCTTTTTGAATTGACATAAGCACCGCTAAATGCTTCTAAAATGCCAAAACAAAGTAGCACAGAGGTTACTACTATGGTATCATGATGTATCATTAGCAACAGGTTATTTTAGTTCTATAATTATTCCATACAATTGCTGTTCTTGGAATAGCTACGACAATATGAATGAGGGCAATTAATATTGCGCCCGGCAATAAACTGGTTACGATAAACTGAAACGTCTTAAAGTTAGTGTACTCGTAAAAATTTGGAATAATTTCTAATCCTGTTTTCGTCAAGTTCAATTTTAAAGTTAAAAAAACAGCAATAGAAGCAAAATGGAAACCGTTTGCAAAAAGGTGCAAAATGTATTCCCAACGAGGCAGTCCGCCCATAAATTTTCTGCTTTCTGCTTCCATAAAAGCGTCTATGCCTAATACAATAATATCGGCAAATACTAATGTTATGCCTATATAAAAACTTGTAGGGCAATCTTGTTTTAGAAACAGAAAGTACAAAATTGCAGAAAACAAAACTGCTCTTATTGTGTGTGTCAAATGTTCTTTTTTGCTTTCTAAATGATTATGAAGTTGATACTTGAATATGTGCAAGTAAAAACCGTCATACAATGCCAATAAAGCAAAAAATATTACTAAAATTGATGAAATAATAAAACCGATTTCCATTTTTAAAATAATTTGTTAACGAGTAATAATGCAAAGTGCACGTTATTATCGATGATACAAAAGGACAAATGTCCTCAAATGATTATTTGGAAATTTCTTGGCGTATTCTTGATAAGGTTCTTCTTGTAACACCTAAATAAGACGCAATATCTTCAATGCTGGCTTTCTGTAAAACAGTTGGTTGCTCTTTCAATAGCCTCAAATATTTTTCTTTGGCGGTTTCGTTATTCAATATTGAAGCGTATTGCTCCATTGCGATATATTCTCTTTCTGCAACTGCTCTACCTATTGTTTGCCAAACTGTGCTTTTAGAATAAAGTTTTTGCAATTTTTCATAGTCAATAACTAACAGTTGAGTTTCTTCAATAGCTTGTAAAATTAAATTTGAAGGCTGTTGAAGAACAAAACTTTTATAAGAAGTTGTCAAATTATTTTCTGTGCAAAAACAAGTGGTTGTTTCTTCGGCTTTTTCGTTAAAGTAATATGTTCTCAAAGTCCCTTTCAAGATAAATGCAATGTGTCGGCACACTTTGTCTTGTTTTACAAAAAAGTCGCCTTTTCGTAAATTCTGCTCTGAAAAACAAGAAATTGTGTCAGCAAACTCTTTGTCTGTGATTGGTGTAATGTTCTTTAAAAACTGTCTGAATTTGTCCACTTTGCTTTGCTGTTATATGTTGTCAAAGTTAAATTTTTCTTTCTGTTGAGGGTTTCAGTAGCATTGCAGGCAGCAGCATATAAATCAATTCCGCTGACTCCGGTTGAAGGCATGTGCGGCATGGCTAGCGACCCATTTACTTTATATCTTACCATAATCTGATCAGCATTGGATTTAAAATGAAGCATCTGTCCGGCAGAATGATGAGACAAATTCCGGTCTTCTCTAGCCTTTTCCGCTCTTACCGGGGGGTGGCCGTAAGGGTTCTGTGTCTCTTTCACCCAAGCGTGTCTTTCCATGACCGGAAACTCATTTTTTGTCGGATTCCACCAGACATAAGGAAGGTCTTGTGAATAAACTAATGTACACTCAAAAAGAGTTAGCAAGAAAAGCGTAAGTAGTCTAAAATTCATGAGAAGCTTAATTTTTTGATTCTACACACAATTCTGTGAAAGGTAAGAAAAGAATAAGTTTGAGGGATTAGGAGAATCTAAACTATTTTCCCAAAGCAAAATAGACTTAAGGGGGGTTCTTAAAATTCAATTTCCTCTTATCATTTCCCCTTACTTGCCACGCGCTTCGCATGGCCTGCCACGCGCTTCGCGTGGGGGGAAACAGGCCTGCCAAGCCAACGGCATGGAATGAGGTATCAAAAAGAAATAATTGAATTTTTAGAACCCCTTTAATGATTGTGTCTCTCTTTTGCATAATTTTCTATTTCACATTTATAAAATATTGGCGGGACAAACTATCAAAAAAGGAGCCGCTAAAATTTGCGGCTCCTTTTAATAGTCAAAGAAATTGGGTCAATCTATGCCGGAATTGCTTCGTGCTTTAATTGCTTCATCACCTCATCTACATTTACACCTAACCCTTGCGCCACCGCTGCACCAAGTTTTGTATCAGCACGGAAGAAATGACACAACTGACGGTTGATGATCATATCCTTTTTAGGCCCCGTGATTCCCTTCATTGCGCCTACAATATTTGATACAAGATTTTTTCTGTCTTGTTCATTCATTGCACGGTTGTATAACCAACCGGGTTGTGTGAAGTGATCATTTTCTCCTTTACCGTTACGATCGTACCAGTCGGCTACAGAACTTTCTAATTCCATGGAAGGCTCTTTGTAGCTTGCATCTGTATAGATGTCGTCAAAACTATTGGGAAAATAGTTAGGTGCGCCTCCACCGTTTCCATCTACTCGCATAGCTCCATCACGTTGATAATTGTTCACCATATAAGGACACCTGTTTACAGGTATTTGCTCATAGTTGGCACCCAGTCTATGACGATGTGCATCAGGATACGAAAGCAAACGACCTTGCAACATTTTATCAGGCGAATATCCGATACCATCTATAACATGAGCCGGAGCAAAAGCAGATTGCTCCACTTCCGCAAAATAGTTTGAAGGCACTTCGTTCAACTCTAAAACGCCTATATCTATCAACGGGAAATGCCCATGTGGCCAAATTTTGGTTAGGTCAAAAGGATTGAACTCAAGGTTCTTTGCCTGTTGGTCCGTCATCACCTGAATTTTCACATTCCATTTCGGGAAATCTTTGCGTTCAATAGCCTCTACTAAATCGCGTTGCGCCTGATCAGGATCAATGCCGCGCATGTCGCTGGCTTGTTGGCCTGTGAAGTTCTTAATACCCTGCGCTGTTTTAAAGTGGAACTTCACCCAAATCCTCTCGTTCTTGTTGTTGTACATCGAGAAGGTATGACTTCCGTAGCCATTCACATTTCTATAACCGACTGGTGTGCCCCTATCGCTCATCAATATCATGACTTGATGCAACGACTCCGGATTTAACGACCAATAGTCCCACATCATAGTAGGGCTTTTCAAATTTGTTTTAGGATCGCGCTTTTGGGTATGGATAAAGTCTCCAAATTTCTTAGGGTCTTTTATAAAGAACACGGGTGTGTTATTTCCTACCAAATCCCAGTTTCCATCTTCGGTATAAAACTTAATTGCAAACCCTCGTGGGTCACGTTCGCTGTCAGCACTTCCTTTCTCACCGCCAACTGTTGAAAAGCGAAGAAGCACACGGCACTCATTACCTATCTTCTTGAAAAGCTTGGCGCGTGTGTAGTTGGTAACGTCATGTGTTACTTTAAATGTTCCAAAGGCTGCTGTACCCTTTGCATGTACTACCCTTTCCGGAATGCGCTCGCGATTGAAGTGCGCCATTTTTTCGTGAAGGATATAATCCTGCAGTAAGATTGGGCCACGTGAGCCGGCTGTCATCGAGTTTTCATTCTCCACATAGGGCTTACCCGATGCGGTGGTAAGCTTCTTTCCTTTTTGTTTTTCTTCCATAGTTAGTTCTGTTTATAAGGTGGTATTTATGATCCCTTTGATAATTATCAAAGATCAACAAATTAGATTTATCAATCAAAGTGATATTTTCTATATTGTCATAGTTTTTATCTATAACTATGAATTTTCAACAACTGGAGTATATTGTGGCTGTGGATACATGGCATCATTTCTCAACAGCCGCAGTAAAGTGCAATATCAGCCAACCTACGTTGAGCATGATGATTCAGAAACTGGAACAGGAACTAGCCGTGAAAATCTTTGATCGCGCAAAACAACCCGTCATGACAACCGCCATCGGCAGGACTATTGTGGATCAGGCAAGAACTATTTTAAGTGAGGCAAAGAACTTAAAAAGCATTGTAGCCGATCAAAAAGGTAATGTTACCGGGCAATTGCGTATCGGCATAATTCCCACACTGGCACCCTACCTCTTGCCCTTATTCCTAAATAGCTTCTTAAAGAAATATCCAAACATTAAACTGAAAATAGTTGAGCTGACCACGCAACAAATTATTGAACAATTGGAGGTTCAATTATTGGATGCTGGTATACTCGCAACTCCACTTAAAATTCCTTCCGTAAAAGAATGGCCGATGTTCTATGAACAATTTGTGGTGTATGCATCGCAAAATGAAAAACTCATGAAAAAGAAATATTTGTTAGCCGATGATATAGATGTAAATCATTTGTGGTTGCTGGAAGAAGGACATTGTCTTCGCTCGCAAGTGGTAAACCTATGTGAATTAAAACGGCAGGAGACATTACTTCAAAATCTGGATTATGAAGCCGGAAGTATAGAGACATTGAAAAAAATGGTGGATA
>JAYVAI010000090.1:0-1924 GCA_043751075.1 Cyclobacteriaceae bacterium
AAAACGTGAAGTTGATTGCACCAGATAGCATCACACTTTCTTCCACGGTGCCCTACGATTTTGACCATGCCGGCATAGTGGGTGCACCGTATGCCAAGCCTGCCGAAGCACTACTCTTAAATTCAACCAAGGAAAGGCGCTATCGCGGATATTGCATGAAGGAAATTCAACAGTTTGATAAGGTAGTAGCCCACTTCAATTCCCTCAAGGAGAAGATTTATGAGACCTACACATCGTCTGATCTATTGGATGAAGGTTATAAAAAAGCGACCACAAAATTCTTAGATGAGTTTTTCAAAACCATCAATGACCCCAAAAAACTAAAATCTGAATTTGGATATCCCTGCCAAAGGGACGGCACCGGAAATGTGGTGATAAAGGGGTTGAGGAAAGAGTGATATTTTTTTTGGCTCAATAATCCCCAATAGTTTCTTCCAATTGAGCCAACGCCCTTTTTAATTCATCATCGTTGGGTGCCACGCCATGCCACTTGTGCGAGCCCATCATATAGTCAACACCAAAACCCATTTCGGTTTTCATCAGGTTGAGCACGGGCTTTCCGTTTCCGGCAAGTGATTTTGCGTTGGTCAATCCGGCCAGCACTTCTTCAATACGATTGCCATTAAATTCCTGCACGATCCAACCGAATGCTTCCCACTTGGCTTTTAAATTCAACAGTGAAAGTATTTTGTCCACCGGTCCATCAATCTGCTGGCCGTTATAATCAATGGTGGCAATAAGGTTATCCACTTTGTTGTGTGCGGCATACATCGCTGCTTCCCACACCTGGCCTTCTTGCTGCTCGCCATCACCCATCAAAACATACACTATGTTTTTGTCGCCATTCAATTTTTTTGTTTGAGCAGCACCTATGGCAACGGATAATCCCTGCCCGAGCGACCCGGAGGCAATCCGTATGCCGGGCAAATGTTCGTGCGTGGCGGGGTGACCTTGTAGGCGGGTGTTCAACAGCCGGAAGGTGGCCAATTCTTTGGTATCAAAATAACCTGAGCGCGATAAGGTGGCATACCAAACCGGTGAAATATGTCCATTGGAAAGGAAGAACAAGTCCTCGCCTGTGCCGTTCATATTGAATTTTGGATCATGCTTAAGCACATGAAAATAGAGGGCCACGAAAAAATCGGTGCAGCCCAACGATCCACCAGGATGCCCGCTTTGGCAGGCGTGCACCATGCGCACGATGTCCCTGCGGATTTGTGAAGCAACTTTCTTAAGATGGGCAATATCAGGTTGTGACATGAGGTGGAGTTTGGCGCGAATATAAAAAGGATTTGATGATTTGATGATCGGTTCTGTGGGTTTTTAGCAGCGCAATGGATCACTTTCCCAAAATCTGATCCGCATGGTTTTTGGTATCAACTTTTTCGATCACCTCTGCGATTGTGCCCTTTTCGTCAATAATATATGTGATGCGGGCGGTGCCCATGTACTTGCGTCCATACATTGATTTCTCAACCCATGTTTCATACTTGCCGTGAACGGATTTGTCTGTATCGGCCAGCAGGCGGAATGGAAGTTTTTCTTTTTCAATAAATTTCCGGTGCGATTTCTCATCGTTGATGCTTATGCCCAGCACTTCATAACCCGCCTTTTGAAGTGCTTTGTAGTTGTCGCGCAAGTTACAGGCCTCTGCGGTGCAGCCGGGCGTCATATCGTTCGGATAAAAATAAAGGACTACTTTCTTTCCTTTAAAGCCAGAGAGTGTTATTTCCTTTCCGTCCTGATCGGTGGTTTTGAAATCAGGGGCTTTCGATCCAACTGTCAGTGCCATACCGTTACAATATTTTTTGTTTGAAGATTTTTTCATTGCCTGCATTGTCCACCACCTTCAATTCAAACTCGCCTTTCAAGGGCAATGCTTTGTCCCGTTTTTCGGATTTAAGATAACCCGATTTATAATCAT
>JAYVAI010000091.1:0-4988 GCA_043751075.1 Cyclobacteriaceae bacterium
TGAAGGAAGTCACGATACTTTGGTTCATCACACACGCCATTGGATTTTCCTTCCACCGTTGCGATCACATTAAAATCGTGCGTGTACAGCGGGGGTAAATATCCGGCCAACGCTTTTAGCGGAGCGCCCCACATGCCCGGCACGAGATACACGGCAAACACAAAGGCGATCATGGACAACGACACGCGCGGCACACTCACTGTTTTGTCTTCGGCATCTTTGCCCGTGTCGCCAGGCATGCGAAAGCCTTTCATTAAATAAATTCCAATCAACACAACGATCACAATCCATATCGCAATGTTTATCTCGCGGTCAAGAATCCCCCAATGAAAAGCCTGGTCTGCAATGCTCAGAAATTTGAAAGCGAGGGCGATCTCTACAAAGCCCAACACCACTTTTACCGTGTTCAGCCAGCCGCCCGATTTGGGCAACGACTTTAACCAACCGGGAAAAAATGCAAACAATGTGAATGGAATTGCAAATGAAAGTGCAAAGGCAAACATACCTAAGATAGGTTTTAAAAATTCGCCACCCGCAGACGACACGAGGATGCTGCCCACGATCGGGCCTGTGCAGGAGAACGACACAAGCACCAATGTGAAGGCCATGAAGAACACGCCCATCAATCCGCCCTTCTCGGCTTGCTGATCTACTTTGTTGATGAAACTTCCCGGCAGGTTGATTTCAAACAACCCCAAAAAAGAAAGGCCAAAGATGATGAACACCAAAAAGAAAATCAGATTGGGTATCCATTCGGTGGAAAGATGGTTGGCGGTTTCGGGGCCCATGAGTGGGGCAAGGGCTGCACCTATCAATGTATAAATCAAAATAATAAAGAAGCCATACATCATTGCCTGAAAGCGAGTGCCCCTGCCGGTGAAAAAACTTACCGTCATGGGAATCATCGGGAACACGCACGGTGTGAGCAGCGCAGCGAGGCCGGCCAAAAATGCCAAGAGCAAAAACCCAAGCAATGATTTTCCTTCTGCATCTGCGGTAACTAAAGTAGGATCGAGAACAGGGCCTTTGTTGTCTGCGTATGATGTGTTGAATGATGGAAGCACAATAGGTTGTAAGGAAACGGCCTGATCGTTATCCGCTTTTGCTTTTGGTGCCTCGCCCCCAGCTACTTTTATTTGATCAAAGCTAAACTCTTCGCCACCCGGCACACACTGGCCCGTCACATCTGTGCACACCTGATAATCGCTCTCACCTGAAATTTTTAAATGGGCAGAAAGGATTTTTATTTTTTGCCGGAACACACCAGTCTTCTTAAAAATCTTAACATCACACTCAAAGATTTTGTCATACTTCTCGATGGGGTTTACCGGCACCAATGAACCGATTGCTTGGTAACTTGAGTGCGGCACTAAGTTGAACGAAGTTTTTATCGGGTCTTCGCAGGGAAATTCGGAAGAGTACAAATACCAATCATTATCAATCGTTGCTTTGAAGATCAGTTCAATCTCATCGCCCACCTTTGCTTCTTTGACAGTAGTTTCATAGGTCCATTTGGCGGGAGTCAATATCTGGCCTGTGGTGGAAAGTGACACGAACAATAAAAAAACTATAGAAGGAAATTTCATTCGGATAAAAGTAAGATGCAAAGGTAACGAAGGGAAGGGGAAGTTTGTTGGGGGAATAATGAAGTCATTGGGCAACCCGTAACCGTTTACCGATGATATTTCAAAAACCCGAAAGTGCCGCATCAATAAGAAATCGTTTTACTTCTTCTTCGTTTACTTCAAAGCCTGGCATAAACTCGATTTGCTCCTCGAAACTGATACCTTGAAAATAATTTAGCTGCCCGCGGAATAGCTTCTCACTGAACAGCTCACCGAAAAGCAAGTTTGCTTGTGCCGAGATTTGATTGAGGTTGTAATGGTCTTTGATAATAAAAAATAGATCAACGTAATCCTTCCATTTACTTCTTCTTCCCAGGGCAAATGCTTTCATGGCTGCCAAATCCAAAAGCGAAGGAATGGTTATACTTTTTTCCACCACTATGGGATGGGGAATAGCATATTCAAAATTGAAAAAAGTGAATTTCACATTCCGACACACTAAGTTCAACTGCCCATCGCGGTTAAGCGTGATGGATGCTGACTCTTTGTTTTCAGCAAACTTTCTGATTACTTTTTTTGGATGAAAAGTTCCGCCTTTAAACAAATCAAAATCAATGGATAGCCGATGCCCAATGTGAAGGGCTATGGCCGTTCCACCAACCATGTAAAATTCCCTTTTGAATTTCGAAAGGAGAGGAAGCAGGTAGCGTTGGTCACCATTAAGGACACTAAGATGCATACCGATTGAAGTACAGTGTAAAATAGTTTTGCAATTCGGGAAAATAGTTTGAACGGTCTCCCCAATTTTTTATCTGCTCAAAAAAAACTGCTGCGGCATTTTTGATCCCCACAATCCGGAACAGTTCTTTTATATCTTCCTTACGGGCATAGTTTATAAAAAACTCCAGCACAACGGGCAGGGGCAGGTTTTCCTTTTCGCTGTCTTTCGAGTACCAGAATAGGTGCGCGTTCTTGCGTATCAATGCCTTCAGTTCAGGGCTGTTTTGCATGGTTTAAAGATAAGGTTTTAAGCCTTCAGTCGTCACTATTTTTGTGGGAATGATACATCAATTTTACTAGTGTCGTGTCCGCTATTATTTATTATAATAATGACGTATTAAAAACCCTTCAAGGGTTGGGCGACATTTCTTCTCCTTTGCCCTTTGTTAGAGCGAAGGCGAGTAGTGCTTATAAAACGCCACGATGGTTTCAATCCCGATCAAAAAATTCTTTATGCCGTAATGTTCGTTGGGCGAGTGGATGGCATCGCTGTCGAGGCCAAAGCCCATGAGCACAGTGTCCAAGCCCAATTCTTTTTTGAAGAGCGACACAATGGGTATGCTGCCACCATCGCGTGTGGGTATCGGGGTCTTTCCCCACACTTCTTCAAAAGCTTTGCTCGCAGCACCAAAGGCTTTCGAGTTGGTGGGTGTAACGGCCGGCTCTCCACCATGGAGTGCTGTCACTTTTACCTTTACGGATTTGGGAGCCAGTGATCTGAAAAATTTTGTAAACAATTCGGTGATCTCCTGATTGCTTTGATTGGGCACCAAGCGCATAGAAATTTTTGCCGATGCTTTTGAAGGAAGAACTGTTTTTGCTCCTTCACCCGTGTAGCCGCCCCATATTCCGTTTACATCTAACGTAGGCCGTATGCCCGTGCGCTCCACGGTGGTATAACCTTTTTCTCCTTGCACCTCTTCAATATCAAGTTCTTTTTTATAGTGATCCAAATTGAATGGTGCTTTGTTAAGGGTTTCTCTTTCGCCAGCCGAAAGCTCCGCTACTTTATTGTAGAACCCAGGAATGGTAACGCGCCCATTTTCATCGTGAAGGGCAGCTATCATTTTGCTGAGCACGTTGGCGGGGTTGGCCACGGCCCCACCATATACGCCCGAGTGCAGATCGCGGTTTGGGCCGGTCACCTCCACTTCCATATAACTCAATCCGCGCAAGCCCACCGTGATGGAAGGAGTATCCAACGAGATGAGCGAAGTATCTGAAATCAAAATCACATCGGCCTTCAGTTTGTTTTTATTTTCTTTTACAAAGGAGCCAAGGTTGTCCGAGCCTACTTCTTCCTCGCCCTCGATCATGAACTTGATGTTGCACGATAGCCGGTTGAGTTTCATCATCGCCTCAAAGGCTTTGATGTGCATGTAAGCCTGACCCTTGTCATCGCACGAGCCACGGGCATAGATTTTTCCATCCTTCACAACGGGCTCGAAGGGAGGCGAGGTCCAAAGGTTGAGCGGATCGGCCGGTTGCACATCGTAATGACCATAGACCAACACTGTAGGGGATGAGGGGCTGACCATTTTTTCGCCATACACAATCGGGTGGCCTTTTGTCTCGCACAGTTCAACCTCATCGGCACCGGCATCTTTTAATTTCCTCACCACATACTCTGCCGCTTTGCGCACATCTGCTTGGTGCTTACTGTCGGCACTCACCGAGGGGATACGCAACAATTCAAAAAGCTCATCTAAAAAACGCTGCTGATTGGATTGGATATATTCTTTTACCATGACTGAAAAATTTAGGAATGCAAGGTAAGATTTCCTGATAGATTATGGGTGAATGGTGAATCCTCCTATATTTGAACTCTTTCAAAATCTACACACCTAACCACGCGAAACACATGTGTACCTCAACACACGAAAAAATCAACACTTCAAAAAGCCTTCACATTCTTTTTATTGCCCTCTTGTTTCCTGTGCTGGTTTTTGGGCAAATCAAAAAACCGATAGTGGCCACAGACTTAATGAAGATAGCCACCACTAATCAAATCCAAATTTCGCCCGATGGCGCAAAAGCTATAATGACCGTGGCACGCAAAGGCGTGAAAAACGAAAACGAATATTACTACACCCGCCATTTATATTTGCTCGACCTGCTTGGGAAAAACGAACCAACCCAATTGACATTTGGCGACAAAATGGACAATCAACCTCAGTGGTCGCCCGATGGAAAACAGATTGCCTTTGTGCGCACCGATGGAGAAAAATCACAACTATGGTTATTGCCGCTTAGCGGAGGCGAAGCACACGTGATCACTAAATCAGAAAATGGTGCTGCCAATCCTCGCTGGTCGCCAGACGGGAAAATGATTTTATACTCATCCAACATTCCGTTCTCACACATAGAAGGAAACACACCGTGGGGTTATGAGCGGCCGGGCCGGGTGAAAGGTGATGAGCCCAACTTTAAAGGCATGAAAGCGGAGGAAAGAAAAAAGGTTGCCAACAGTGCCGATGGTTCGTTGGAGGAAGTAAGATCGTGGCTGGCAAAAAATGCCGAGGACAACAATCCGCGTGTGCTGCTACGACAGGATTTGCAAGCCGAACAAAACCTGCAACCCGAAGAAACCTTTTCACATCTTTTTATAAAGAATATTGGCTCCGATGAAAAGGACATTCAGCT
>JAYVAI010000092.1:0-1915 GCA_043751075.1 Cyclobacteriaceae bacterium
TTCGATAAATACCGAATGATCAGGCAGAAAGAAGCTCCCAAATCAATTGAGGTACACTTCGTAAAAAGCGAAGTTGACCCAACTGGCCTTGGGGAACCATTGTTCCCTCCTGTGTTTGCTGCCGTTGCAAACGCTTTGTACAAAGCAAAAGGCAAGAGGCTCTACCAACAGCCATTTCTAAAAGAGGGAATTACATTGGGATAATCTTTGCAGGGAGACTTCTATTTTTTCTTAAACGTTCAGGACGCATCCTGCATAGAAAAAAGTAAGTTGAAATAAATTTGATGTGAGCTAAGTGAAATTTTCAAAATAACTTGTACAATTTATGTACAATGCACTTCGGCCAGGGATAGTAGAGGAAAGCCCGAAGCGCGTGGATTTTGTGGGTGGACGGACTTGGAACGGATAGCCCAGCCCCGTTTCGGGGGGCCGCCCAAGATTTTTTTCAAGCCCGAAAATTTACAAGTTACTTTGACAATTTCACTAAACACTATACCATGAAACAAAAAAGAAGAGACTTCCTAAAAAAATCAGGTCTTGCCGGATTGAGCTTTGCCAGTATTGGATTGTTGGATGCCAATGCGAGCGGGCATACTCAGGTATCGGCACAACCACGCGCACAGAAATTCAATATGTGCGGCTATGCTGCACCAAAGGTGGAAACCGTGCGCATTGGTTTTGTTGGTCTAGGCAACCGGGGGCCCGGTGCTGTAAGCAGGATGAATAAAATTGATGGTGTTAGCATCAAAGCGTTGTGCGATATCCGGCCGGAGAAAGCGAATGCCGTTAAGAAATCATTGGAAGGCTCGGGCCACAGCCCCGAAGTTTATACGGGCAAGGAAGAGGAGTGGAAAAAAATGTGCGACCGTGCCGACATAGACCTGGTATATATTGCCACGCCCTGGAGCCTGCATGCCCCGATGGCCGTCTATGCCATGAACCATGGCAAGCACGTGTGCATTGAAGTGCCTGCCGCCAAAACATTGGATGAATGCTGGCAATTAGTGGAAACATCGGAACGCACCCGCAAGCATTGCATTATACTTGAAAACTGCTGCTATGATTTCTTTGAGTTGCTTACACTCAATATGGTGCGCCAGGGATTGCTGGGAGAAATTGTTCATGGCGAAGGTGCTTACAATCATGATTTGTTGGATGCCAATTTCCGTAAGGAAACCTATTACGATATGTGGAGGCTGAAAGAGAATATGCGCAATGGAAATTTATATCCTACCCACGGCCTGGGGCCCGTGGCGCAAGTGCTCGATATCAATCGTGGCGATAGAATGGATTATTTGGTAGCCACATCAACCCATGATTTTAGCATGAGTGCCAAAGCAAAAGAACTGGCGGCCAGCGATGATTTCTATAAAGAGTATGCCAGCAAAACCTATCGCGGAAATATGAACGTGACCACCATCCGCACCGAAAAAGGAAAGACCATTATGCTGCAGCACGATGTGTCGTCACCCAATATATACTCCCGCATTTTCAAAATCAGCGGCACCAAAGGTTCGGTCATAAAATATCCTGATCCGGCACGTATTGCCTTTGGCGATAAGAGTTGGATGTCGGACGAAGAACTAAAAAAGATGGAGGAGCAATATCAGCCACCTATTATCAAAAGAATAGGGGAGTTGGCAAAGCAAGTGGGCGGGCATGGTGGTATGGATTTTCTTATGGACTGGCGCACCATCGATTGCCTTCGCAATGGACTAGCGATAGACATGGATGCATACGATGCTGCACTCTGGAGCGCCATCGCGCCTTTGAGCGAACAATCGGTGGCCAATCGTTCCAAGTCTATCGACATCCCTGATTTCACAGGCGGTTCGTGGAAGACCAATAAACCTATTGACATTTCGCTCCAGGCGGGAGGCAATACGAAAGTGAAGTTGTAGTTGTAGTCTGCTAC
>JAYVAI010000093.1:0-4966 GCA_043751075.1 Cyclobacteriaceae bacterium
GCTGATTGCTTGTTTCAATCTGGCCAACACGGCCATAGCAATTTCTTCGCGCAGGTTAAAAGAAATCGGCATCCGAAAAGTAATGGGCAGCATGCGCAAGCATTTGGTTTTCCAGTTTATAGGTGAGACTATGTTCGTGTGTTTCGTTTCGTTGATGCTTGGAATACTGATTGCCGAAGTTGCACTCATACCAGCCTTCAACGCGTTGTGGCCAGATTTGAAACTGGCTACTGATTATTTTGGCAAACCAAATTTTCTCATTTTCATCATCGCGGTTTTGTTTTTCACCGGGCTTTTGGCCGGCAGTTACCCGGCCTTTTACATCAGCAAGTTTGAACCCATCAGTATTTTGAAGGGAAAATTAAAGATTGGGGGCACCAACTATTTTACGCGCACCTTGCTCACGCTTCAATTTGCGATTTCACTCATCGCCATTGTGTGCAGCTTTGCTTTTATTGACAACGCCAGGTTTCAACGTGAGTTTGATTTAGGGTTCGATAAAAAAGGCGTTGTGTTTACGTATGTGAACAATCGCTCGGAGTATGAAACCTACCGCAACGAACTTGTAAAAAACCCTGACATTATTTCTGTTGCAGGATCGCAGCATCATTTGTATTCAAATTATTATAACGACCCCATCAAATCCGAATCAAAGGAAATTGAAGCAGACATCATGGATGTAGGTGACGACTACATCAAAACGGTGGGGTTCACGATTATTGAGGGAAGGGATTTTACGAAAGACTCAGAGACGGACCGCGCAGAGTCGGTGATCATTACCGAGGAAACAACCCGAAAGTTTGGCTGGAACAAAGCCGTTGGCAAGGAAATAATCTGGATGGACACCGTGAAGCTATATGTGATTGGCGTGGTCAAAGATATTTATAGCAACGGCCTGTGGGAGCAACTCGAACCGATGATGCTGCGTTATGGCTCCAAGGAAAAAGTTAGCCACGTGCTGGTAAGCACCTCAGCCGATAAAGTAGTGGAGATAAATAAATTTATGGAAGCGAAGTGGAAAGAGATTTTTCCCAACCGGCTTTATAGGGGGGTTATGATGGATGCCGATTTGGCTGAGGCCAGCACCGTAAACAACAATATTGTGGTCATGTTTATTTTTCTTGGCATTGTGGCTCTGGCCCTTTCGGCCACGGGGCTGTTCACATTGGTTTCGCTAAACATTATCAAGCGGATGAAAGAAATTGGGGTGCGAAAAGTAATGGGTGCTTCGGTGGGCAATATTTCAAGGATCATCAACATGGAGTTCGTTATCATCTTATTGATTGCCTCCGTGCTTGGAGGGGCGGGCGGGGCGTGGATGGCCGGAATGTTGATGGACAGCATTTGGGATTATTATCAAGACCCAACATTCACCACATTGGTCATTTCTGCGGCCATACTTTTTACGGTTTCACTGTTGTCCATCGGTTTCAAAATTTATAGTACCGCACGATTGAATCCGGCCAACGTATTGAGGGATGAGTAGCCGTTGATTGATTGGCAAAGAGCGTAGGACAAAAGTATTTTTTTCCAGTGCAACTTTGCCGCATCAGCTGGCGTCTAAGCAGTATCCTAAAACAAAAGTGGTGAATTATAGTAAATTCCGTTCTTGAAATTGAGAACGACTTCTATACATGGTCGGATTTAAAACCATACTACTTCGGTCATTACTTAGGATACATTTTTAAAATAGAACTCAATGGTGTTTATCAATTTTATGTTGCCTGACCTACGTAATACACAGTAAAACTATGATCAGAAACTATTTTAAAATTGCGCTACGCAACATCCGCAAGCGTGCATTTTTCTCGTTCATAAATATTTTCGGGCTTACTATTGGCATCGCCTGCTGTTTGCTGATTTATGTTTATGTAAGTGATGAACTTAGTTACGATCGTTTCCATCACAATGTTGAAAATATTTACCGTGTGGGGTTGCAAGGAAAAATTGCCGGCCAGGAAATATTTACCACCAACTCAAGTGTGCCCGTGGGCCCTGCAATGCAAAACGAAATTCCGGGAATAGAATCTATCACCCGCCTCTATCCTCAAACCAGAGCTTCTGGCCCAGGCATCGTATTCAGAAATGAAGATAAAATATTTGCCGAGCAAAATATTTTTTATGCCGATTCAAACTTCTTTCAGTTTTTTAGTTTCCGCCTCTTAGAAGGTGATAAAACCACCGCCTTGAAGGAGCCCAACACCGTTGTGATAACAGAAGCACTGGCCAAAAAATACTTTGCCGGTGATGTACTGGGAAAAACATTGGTGATTGGGAACGACAAAAAAGCATATAAGGTGACCGGCATTGCAGAGGAAGTGCCAGCCAATTCACATTTTCATTACAACGCATTGCTTTCATTCAATACAGTCATCAGAAATCCTGATGAGATTTTCACTGGGTGGACTGGCAATTCATTGCAAACCTATATTACAAAAAATGCCCTGACGAAAGAGGAAGATGTGAACGCCAAATTGGAGGACATGGTAGAAAAATATGTTGGCAAAGAATTGGAGCAAGGCTTGGGTATTTCTTTTTCTGACTTTAAAAAACAGGGCGGGATTTACAGTTATTTTATTTACCCAATGACAGATTCACATTTGAAAAGCATATTGTCGGACGATATGGAGCCAGCTGGAGACATTAACTATGTTTACATCTTTTCAGGTATCGGGCTTTTCATTTTATCATTGGCATGCATCAATTTCATGAACCTGTCCACAGCACAATCCGCGGGGCGGGCAAAGGAGGTTGGCCTACGCAAAACACTTGGCTCTCAGCGAAGCCAGATGGTGGTTCAATTTTTATCAGAATCTTTCATCTATAGTTTTCTTGCCGTGGCCGCTGCTATTATTTTAAGTTACCTCGTGTTGCCTTACTTCAATATTCTGTCAGGCAAGCAACTTAGTGTTGCTTCGCTCGCTTCTGCTAATTTTTTGACAACGGCCTTTGTGCTGGCTGTGCTGGTTGGGTTGTTGGCAGGCAGCTATCCCGCCTTGTACCTTACTTCATTCAATGTAGTGGAGGTGCTGAAAGGAAAAGTAGGGTCTGGAATAAAATCCAAGGGTGTACGGAGTTCGTTGGTGGTTTTTCAATTTGCTGTTTCCACCTTCCTGATCATTGCCACAGGGATTGTATTTCAGCAATTGAATTACATGCAAAATAAAAATTTGGGCCTCGACAGGCGCAATGTTTTGATTGTGCAAAATACGGGAAGGCTGCAAGCCAACCGCGCGGCATTTAGCGAAGCAATAAAAAACCTTAGCAGTGTGCAATCCGCGAGTTACGCCAACAATACATTTCCAGGAGTTGACAACACCACTGTTTTTCGTGAGAAAGGCAAAACGGTTGATCACCTTGCTGGAAAGTATTATGCAGACTGGGACCACCTGGAGGTAATGAAATTTAAACTGCTTGATGGCCGTTTCTTTTCTCGCGACTTTACTACCGACACCAGTGCCTGCGTGGTAAACCTGGCTTTCGCCAAGGAGTTTGGCTGGACCAATCCTGTGGGCCAGGAAGTGCTGGATTTCAATGGCCCTCAACCAGAAACGGTTAACGTGGTGGGGGTAGTGCAAGATTTTAATTTTGAATCGTTGAAAACGAAAATTCGCCCGGTGATGATTCGCCTCACTAAAGAATCCAGAAATTTGTTGATACGATATGAAGGCAGTCCCAAAGAATTGATATCATCCGTGGAAGAAATTTGGAAACAATATGCGCCAGGCGAACCGTATGAATACACGTTCCTGGATCAAAACTTTGATTCACTCTTCCGCACGGAACAACGCCTCAAAGATATTTTTATGTCATTCTCATTGCTTGCTGTTTTTATTGCGTGCCTTGGGCTGTTTGCTTTGGCAGCATTCACCACCGAGCAACGGACTAAAGAAATTGGCATCCGCAAAGCCATGGGTGCATCGGTAATCGGCCTCTCTATGTTGCTGTCCAAAGAGTTTGTTGTGCTGGTGCTCATCGCCATTGTTCCGGCCACAGCAGCCAGTTGGTATTTGGCGGATTGGTGGCTTGCCGATTTTCCAGACCATATCAACCTCAGTCCGATAATCTTTTTAGTCAGTGCATTCATCGCCATCCTTGTTGCGTGGCTCACGGTGAGTTACCAATCATTGAAAGCCGCATCGGCCAAGCCAGTGGATTCATTAAGGTATGAGTAAATTTCTTTGCGGCACTCTGCGCCTCTGCGTTTAAAATCCAAAGCATCCAATTTAGATGCAGTAAATACCCTAAATTTAGACCAGCTTAGTTCAGCGAAGGAAAGTAATTTCCGGTCTCAAACAAGTTCAAACTAAAAATATCAATACATGAACGCAACATTGGATGCTGTAAATGCCGCCCTTCAGGAATCGCAGATTGCTTTTCTTTCCTACAAAAACTTTTCCGGAAAGAAGAAAGCAAAATTTCTTCGCGCTGTGGCGGATGAGATAGAAGCACTCGGTCAGCAATTAGTAACAACGGCCATGCGCGAAACCAACTTGCCGGAAGCACGCATCGTTAATGAACGGGGCCGCACCACAAGTCATTGTCGCATGTTTGCCGATTTGGTGGAAGATGGTTCGTGGATAGACGCCAGGATTGATACCGCCATTGCCGATCGCGCGCCAGCACCCAAGCCCGACATAAGAAAAATGTTAGTGCCCATTGGCACCGTAGTTGTTTTTGGCGCGGCCAATTTTCCGTTGGCATACTCCACTGCCGGTGGCGACACCGCCTCGGCACTCGCAGCCGGTTGCCCGGTGATTGTGAAGGCTCATCCCGCCCATGCGCAAACTTCTGATCTTGTAGCCGGTGCAATTTTTAAAGCGATCGAAAAAACAGGAATGCCCAAAGGTGTATTTCAACATGTGCACGGTGCAGGTTTTGAAATAGGACAAGCATTGGTGAAGCATCCGTTTACCAAAGCGGTTGGGTTCACCGGTTCGCTGGCAGGAGGCAAGGCATTGTTTGA
>JAYVAI010000094.1:0-1912 GCA_043751075.1 Cyclobacteriaceae bacterium
AAATATTCCTGCTGGTGCTTCAACAACAACTCACGGTTTTCAATTCCGGCTTTTACCGTGGCCAAACTGGTGCGCACGTGATTGCGTATGGTGAAAGCAAACGTCACTTCTTTGGTGGCACTCTTTTGCACATGGCCACGCGAACTGGCCTGCTCAAACACAAGGCCCAACCCGCCATGTATATCGGGATAGGTAGAGCCATAGCCGGGATACGAGTTATCAAAATTCTCTTTGGAGAAATAGAGAGAGCCAATCTCATCTAATGCTTTCGCAAAATATTTTGCAAAGAGCGGGTTCAACTGATCATAGTTGGCGCGGGGCACCACGGGGTTTTCCGATCCGTACGGTTTTGTGGGCTCGAAAAAGTTGGTGGCGTTGGTTCCCATCTCATGATAATCGGTGCACACGTTGGGAAGCCATTGGTGAAAAAATTCTACGCGGTTGCGGCTCTCCACATGAGCAAGCGGCAACCAATCGCGGTTGAGGTCAAACCAATAATGATTGAAGCGTCCGCCCGGCCACACTTCATTGTGTTCGCGGTCCATCGGATCGGAAACAGGAGGAAATCCTTTATGCATGTTTGCCCAGTTGCTATGACGGTCGCGGCCATCGGGATTATAATTTGGATCAACATGGATCACCGCTTCTTTCAATGTGCGCTCTGCCTCTGCTCCTTGTGATGCGATCAAATAATAAGCAGTGAGCATGGCGGCTTCACTGCTGCTGGGCTCGTTGCCGTGAACATTGTATCCGTGCGTGATGATAACAGGCATGGAAGAAATAGTTACCGATTGTGTTGGATCGGCCAACTTCAAATGCTCTTTGCGTATGTCTTCTATGCGTAAATGATTTTCGGGGCTGGTGATGGTGAGCACTACCTGCGGCCTGCGCTCGTTGGTGTAGCCGATGATTTGAAAATGTGCTTTTGGCGAAACCCTTGCCAACTCCTGAAAGTAGGATACGATGCGATCGTGGCGGGTGTGCCAATCGCCAACGGGGTAGCCAAGAAATTGCTCGGGCGATGGGATGGCCGGAGCGAACGAAACACCAGAAGGAAAAAAATAAGTGCTTTGTGAAAACGAAGTTATCGCGAAAAATATAAGAGCACCAGAAACAGAAATCTTTTTCATGGGATATGATTTTGAGCAAAAATTACTCAATCAAAAAATGGTGGAAAGCAAAATGTGATAGAAGGCAGAAACGGCAAGCAATAAGATAAGCCAATGAGGTATTAAAAATAGGCCACAGATTCACAGAAAAAATCAACTGTTAATTGGTGGCTTACCAAAAAAAATAAAATCTGTGAATCTGTGGCCACCTGATTCGGTCTCAAAAATCAAAACCCATCATCCTCGGCATCTTTCTTTTTCTCCTTTTTCTTTTCTGCCGTTGAGCCAGCACCAAGTTCGTAGGGGGCCTCAATGCCATAGTAAGTTTGCCGGTAGCGATTTATAAAAGCAAGGGTTTCGTCATCGGTGCCTGGGATAAAAACCAACTCTCCCACTTTTGCTTTGCCGGCATTGCCCTTCTTGATCAATACATCGTTGAGGGCAGGCACCGAAGAATGCACCATAAGACGGTTGTCTTCAAACCCAAAATAAAACCATGACTCGGGGGAGGCTTTGAAAAACAAATGAACAACGGGCGCACCATCTTCATTCTTTTTTATTTCCAAAAACCCTTCGAAAGATCCATTGATGTCGAGGCGGCCCAGGTGGCTCACACCCAATAGCCCTTCACTATAAAACGATTTGTTTTCCTGCGACCATTTTAAGTTGGTGTTGGCAAGCACAATGGGTTTAGCAAGGGCAGGAATTGTGTTTAGTGAAACATATCCTTTCAACGAGCGGGCCTCAAAATCCTTGGCTGCTTTCTCGCCCACAATGTCGGCTATCTTATACAACAATTCGGT
>JAYVAI010000095.1:0-4946 GCA_043751075.1 Cyclobacteriaceae bacterium
TGCTGATGCGGGTTTTCGCCATAGCGCAAAACTTTGCCCTGCCGTATGCTGGCTTTGAAACTTGGAATGTTTTGTTCCTGATTGAAGTAATTGAAAATGGCAGCGTCATACTGCGAGGTAACATCAAACGCTTTGGCGGCAAACCGCTTTCTGTCTGTTAGTTCCGATGAACCGGTTTTTGCAATCAGCAAATCAAGTAATTCCTGATACTGTGCCCGCTCGGAAACGATGAGCACATCGCTGAAATTTTTCGCTGCCGCGCGAATTAGTGAGATGCCGCCAATGTCTATTTTCTCCACGATCTCTGCTTCGGCACCACCTTTGGCCATTGTCTCTTCGAACGGATATAGATCCACGATCACCAGATCAATAGCAGAAATTTTAAATTCGGATGCCTGCTTCGCATCGCCCGCATCGTCTCTCCGATAGAGTATCCCTCCAAAAACAGCCGGGTGCAATGTTTTCACACGGCCTCCAAAAATGGACGGATAGCCGGTGAGTTTTTCAACGGGGATAACCGGATAGCCAAGCTTCTCTATAAATTCCTGTGTGCCCCCGGTTGACACAAGCTCCACACCCTGCTTGGCCAGCAGGTGAATGATCGGTTCGAGGTTGTCTTTATAATAAACTGAAATGAGTGCGCGGGAGATTTTTTTGGCGGGCATGGTTTTGATTTGAGGTGCAAAAATGCAGGAATTAAAAATGCCGAGCAATGAGGTGGATACGCTCATTGGGCAGGTGCTTTTATTTACAGTGACATTTTACAGTGACATTTACAGGCTCATTATTTCTTTAAAACTTTCCATACGCCTGACTTATCGCTCCCTTCGCGCACAATTTTATTTTCAACCTGCAACTGTATGATCACTCGTTTGATGGTGATCAAAGAGACCCCAATTTCTTTTGCCAGTTCATCTCTCGTCAATTGCCACGAGCTTAAGCTCGTGGCAATTGATAGAAAAATTTCAAGGGACTTTAGTCCTAAACACAAAACCTTAGTAAACCCAAGAGGGTATCTTAAAATAGTTAAGCCCGCACCTCAAAACTTTCAGCCGAAGACCGTTTCAAATAATCTTCAAAATCAAAAGGCGCATCGCCACCATCCAGCAGGCAGCCTTCGGGCACCGTGGGAAAAATTTCTTCGTATGTTTTCACCAAATTCATAAACACCCTGCGGTAAACGTGGGTGCGGTTGATCTTGTCGGGGTGGTCGATGCCCGATGCGGCCAGCAACTCAACAAAACTTTCCACCGTGTGCTTGTGAAAGTTGGCTACGCGCCCGATTTTGTCTTCCACCACAAGGCCCTTCATAAAGTATGGATCTTGCGTGGCCACGCCCGTTGGGCACGTGTTTTTGTTGCACTCCAATGCCTGTATGCATCCCAATGCCATCATCATGGCGCGGGCGCTGTTGCACGTGTCGGCACCCAGGGCCATGGCGCGCACAATGTTAAAGCCGGTAAGGATTTTTCCGGCAGCAATCAGTTTCATTTCTTTGCGGATGCCAAAACCTCTCAGCGCATTATCCACGAAAGCGAGCGCATCCAACATGGGCATGCCCACAAAGTTGCTGAACTCGGGTGGGGCCGCACCCGTGCCACCTTCGCCACCGTCAATGGTAATAAAATCAGCATAGGTATTTAGTTGCACCATCGCTTTGCAAATGGAAAGGAATTCGCTCTTGCGGCCTATGCACAATTTAAAACCCACTGGCTTGCCGCCCGATAAATCGCGAAGACGTTTTATAAACAAGATCAACTCAACCGGTGTTGAAAACGCACTATGAAAAGGAGGGGAAAATACCGTGGTGCCCGGCTCCACCAATCGGATGGCGGCAATTTCGGGCGTGTTTTTTTTGGCAGGCAAAATGCCACCGTGCCCGGGCTTGGCACCTTGCGAAAGTTTTATTTCGATCATCTTCACCGTAGGCTGCATGGCGTTTTTCTGATACGCCTCATCCGAAAAATTTCCGTCTTTGGAGCGCGCGCCAAAATAGCCTGTGCCTATCTGCCATATTACATCGCCCCCTGGCTCAAGGTGATAAGGGCTCAGTCCGCCTTCGCCCGTGTTGTGCGCAAAGCCACCGATTTTAGCACCACCATTCAAAGCGAGTATTGCATTTTTGCTCAACGACCCAAAACTCATGGCCGACACATTGAGCACACTCATGTTGTATGGCTGCTTACAATCTTTGCCGCCAAAGCGCACACGTGGGTTGTGGTCCATCTTATGGAAATCCATAGGCACTATCGAGTGGGTCATCCATTCATAGCCTTCGGCATACACATTTAACTGGGTACCAAAAGGCACTGTGTCAACTTGCTTTTTTGCGCGCTGGTATATCACCGAGCGTTCGTTGCGGTTGATGGGCGAGCCATCGGTGTCGCTCTCTACAAAGTACTGTTGTATTTTTGGCCGCAGGTCTTCAAACACATAGCGCAAGCGGCCCAGCAATGGAAAATTTCTCCGTATAGATTGCTTGCTTTGCACCATGTCCACCACGCCCATGTAAATAAGCGGGGCTACCACAATAAAGAACAGGAGCACGTCAATCCAGAAATAACTCCATACCAATAAAATAGCGGTGGTTGCAACAGAGACGGCAACAAATAACTGACGGGGGGTCATAATAAATAGGGTTAAGTTTAGACCTGAAAAATTAGTGATTTCAACTGGTGTAATCAAACCATTGGTAAAATGAAGTTGGCAACAAAGCCAGGTTAGCGGTATTACGCCTTGAATCCATCCCAATTTTTAAAGTGTTATTTTTGGCCGCAAGGGTTTCAACTTCATGGAAGAACATTTTCAATCGTCAGAAAAAGTAAGGGACTTTGTCATTGGCATGAGCGATGGGCTCACGGTGCCTTTTGCGCTTGCCGCAGGATTGAGTGGCGTAGTGGATTCTACCGCCATCGTGATCACGGCAGGCCTGGCCGAAATAGCAGCCGGTTCCATTGCCATGGGATTGGGCGGCTACCTCGCTGGCCGCACACAGATTGAACATTACGACTCGGAAGAACGCAGGGAACACGATGAGGTAGTGACCAAACACGAAATTGAAATACAGGAGACAAAAGAAATTTTTGCCGAATATGGTGTAAGTGACGAACTGCAGGAACAGATTGCCCGCGCCATGGCGAAGGACCCCAAGAAGTGGGTTGACTTTATGATGCGGTTTGAACTTGGCCTGGAGCGCCCCGACAAACACAGGGCACATCAAAGTGCTTTCATCATCGGCATCTCGTATGTGATCGGTGGCATGATCCCGCTCAGTGCATATTTCTTTTCAGACACAGCACAAACCGGATTGATTTATTCAACTATCATCACGTTGATTTGCCTTGTGGTTTTTGGATTAGTGAAAAGCAAACTCACCGGCCAGCCATTGTTAAAAGGTGCCATGCGTGTAACGTTGGTGGGTGCGTTGGCGGCTGCCGCGGCATTTGGGATTGCGAAGGCGATTGTGTAGAGATTTTTATATTGCAGATTATGCTCGACCTCCGTGAAAAAATAAAAACGCAGAGTACGCGGAGGTGCGCAAAGAGGTTCAGAGACAGAAAACAATAGTTAAGAAATCCTAAACTTTGCGTGGCTTTGCGCTCTCTGCGTTAAAAAGGACGAGCTGGGATCGGGCGTACTGAACGTCAACAAATACATGGACTACTATTCCCCCGGCAAAAAGCCAGTGTTTCGCGAAGGCAGTACGTTCAAAACAATCATTCCATTGGATGAGCTTGCGTTAATGTATCCGGGAAAATCAATGAGGCTGTAAGTGAGGCTGTAAATAATTTAGTGAGTAAAACAGTCACTGAAACCATCAAAGAGAGGCTAAAAAGTGAGATTATACTGTTATATTTTCAGAAGGGATTATCGCTGGAAGAGCTCAAAAAACACTTTAAAATAGAGCGTGCCACTGCCCAGCGCGACATGAAATACTTGAAAGATGCTAACTTGGTGATCTTTAAAGGTGCCGCCAAAACCGGGAAATATGTGCTTACGAAAAAGGGGGCGAGGCTTTTTAAAAAGAGAAAGACCAAAAAATAATGACAGGATTGGTACTAAACAAATCTCACTTCTTGCTCGCATTAAAAAGTTTTTCCTTCTCTTCTTTAGACAAACTCTCATAGCCGCGATCGGATATCTTATCCAAAATTGTATCTATTTCATCTTGCGATGCTTTGCTTGGCCGCGTTGCAGGTTTAGGCGATGAGGTTGATTTGGACTTCGGTTCTGGGTTGCGGTAAGTGACTTTCACTTTAGGCTGTGACGCAAACAATCCTTTGATCCAATCCAAAGTGGCTGTTATCCAGGTTCCCCAGTTTACACCAATCTGCAATTGTTTGATGTAAACAAAACCTATTAGTGCGCCACCGAGGTGTGCCACATTGCCACCGGCATTGCCGCCCACCGAACCGAGCAGTGAGATTACGATATATGCGAACGCGATATACTTGATCTTCACCGGCCCCAAAAACAAAAGGAAAAAAGTGTAGTCTGGCAAAAGTGTGGCCGTTGCCACCAGCACCGCATACACGGCTGCCGAAGCGCCCACCATTCCATGAATAGGAATGCGCTCGCCATAAAAGGGAATGGTATTGTAAACTATCAAATAGGAAATCCCTCCTGCAATCGCGCCAAGCACATACACGGCAATCAATTTATCGCTGCCCAGATATTCGATAAAGATTTTGCCAAACCAATAAAAGGCAAGCATGTTGAAAAGAATATGAAAGATGCCGCTAAGGTCGTGCACAAAAGAATAGGTAATGATCGTCCACGGCTTGGCAAGAAAAGAAAAGAACGGAGCCGGTATGGCAAGCTGCGCATGGATGGTATCAAAAAATGCCGAAAACCCTGCGGCTGTTGAAAAGACGTAGAGAACCGCCAAAACCAAAAACACCAACACGTTGATAAAGATCAACTGCACGTGTGCGTTGTTGTGGCGT
>JAYVAI010000096.1:0-4936 GCA_043751075.1 Cyclobacteriaceae bacterium
GCCTCCTGCACCATTCTATACAGCATGAGCTGTCGGTCTTTCAACATGGCCATGTCGCCCTGGTGCGACACCGTCATGGTAATTTCGCCCGAAGAATTAATGCGCCTGGCTTCGCTTTCCAGATTTTCAAAAAGACCGAATTGTTCAAGCCACTCTTTGTTCAATGATTTGCTTAGCGCGCGCAAGTCGGTAATGGCTTTGCTCAACGATTGTTCGGACTGCCGCAGCGTGTCGCCCACGTCTGGCATTTTGCGCATGGCCACGTTTATCAGCATTTTGGCGCTGTTTAGCAACTGGCCTATGTTGTCGTGTATTTCTTTGCTCAGGTTGTTCAACGTTTTTTCCTGTGCCTCAATCTGGCTCCTCAGTATTTCCTCTTTATACTGGTTCTGCAATTCTTTTTTTTCGTAGATGTAGAGTATCTGTTTTTTTTGATAGATGAGTATGAGGATGATAATGCCGATAGCCACCAATAAAAAAAAGGCACTCCCTATTGTGATGATGATGACTTCCTGCGAAAGGCTATCCATAAAATCCCGAACAAGGTTAAAAGACTACCTAAAAATAGGAGAACATTGTGAACTCCCCATAAATAAATAAGTATATCTCGGTTCTCGTCCGAAAAATGTTGGTCAGAAAGGAATTTGGAGGTCAGGTTATTGTAGGTTAGGAAAATGGCAAACGCCCCCAATTGATAAATGAGATGCGAGCAGATGTACCAAAAGTCAAAACTTTGGGACAATGATTCTTCCTTCACCTGCGTCATTAGTTGATACAGAAAGAAAAAGATCAGTATCAGAATCCCAACCGAAGATATCACAAAACCGATGCTGGGAAACAAAGGGTCTGCACCAACGTAAAATGTCTTGATCAAATAATAAAAAAGCGTGACGCCTGCAGGCAATAAAGCCAGCCATCGTTTTTTGCTGGTTTCGAACAAGGAGAAAAAATAGAGATCAAGACCTACACTATTTAGCAAATAAAGTAAACTGTAGAGATAAGCGTTTTGCTTTGTGAATACAATTTTGACTAAAAGCACGAAGCCCATAAGATAGTATATGGCCAGTACTTTGTGCCGGAGCTTCGCATCTCCAATTCTTAGCTGGATAAGAACCGCGCACAAGAAGAGGAGATGGGAAGCAGGCTCAAGCAAAAAACTAATTACATATTTAAAGGTCATTCCGGTAGGCCTTTTAAATATATATTACTCTTCTCCGCAAGGTGGGTCGGGGCATCCTTGAATTTCAAAGCCGCCTACAGCCATTTGCGCAGCTGGTCCACGGGCAATAATATTTAATGCTCCTGCTTTTTTACCGTCTTGCCTTGTGACGTCTTCAATACTAACGACACAAACTACCTTATTAGGTTTTGTGTCTAATAGCTTTTGCATTTCTTTCGCATCAAAAATGAATTTGAAAGCTTGTACGGTTGGTTTTGCCATAATTTTTTGGGTTTAAAAGGTTAATAAATTTAACTACGCTCAAATGTGCACATTTTTTTAATTGGGAGCATACGGGAAAAACCACGTATTTAAAACGTGAAAAACCCCGTATAGAATACGTGAAAAATCCCGTATAAAATACGGGAAAAACCCCGTATAAAATACGGGAAAAAACACGGTTGACTTGAACCAAACTTTATAGTCACTTTGAGGCCTCAAGGGAAACAAACCGCCCACAGTATGACACAGGACATCTTAGACACAGGCAAAGAAATTTTTGAATCACTCGAGCGGTTGCGCGGCAAACGGGATGACGAGCGCATGAAACTCGCCAACCTACTGGAGCTTATTGGCCATATAGTAAAGGACACAGTGGATAAACTCAGGCTGGGTCAACTCCCTTCCGGCAAAGGCCTGCAACTTGAAATGTTGAGCGAGGAGTTGTACTTCAGCCTGGCATTCAGCTTAGGTGAGATCAAAGCAAAAACATTGGCCAACAAACTTAGAAATGGGTATTGGGCCGGGCAGCCTAACACCGCGGTGGCCAATCAGCATAGCCCAGGTGACCTTTCGCAATTGGACGCTGCGGCAGGTTATTTCTTGGTCACCTCCCGACAACTGCGGGCAGATCAGGCGTCAGACACCTTTAAGGTGTCAGACGCCTATAGGTCAGGCATGAGACACCTTTAAGGTGTCAGACGCCTATAGAAGGACAAACTTTTGAACGATGGCACTCATACCGGCATTTCTTAGATCAGTCAGCAACCGCATTAAAGGCGATGGAAAAATCTTTATACCCTCTAGAAAAGATGCGGTTTCATCGGGCATGTTCGATATTTCTTTGGCCATCCAATTTGGCAGGCGGGCCAATGATGAGCTTCGTGGTAGCATTCTGCTGAAAGCTGATTTAAGGAATTCGCTCAAAGCCACCTTCACCGCCACCAGTATTGAACTTATCCATGCCCATCACAATCACGAGCAGGCTGTTTACCTCACAGGCAGTTGTAACGCAACCACAGAAAACCCGCCCGATGGATTGCGCTATTGGGTGAAGGTGGCCTATGATCATTATAAAAAAGATGCTCCCGAATGCGTAGGCTTTGTGGTGCACGACAAAAAGGGAAACCGGGTGGCTTATGGAACAGGGCCATTGGTTTCGGGCAGCATTCAGATGAATCCGAACTTAGCCAAACAAGAAAGTGAATGGAAGAAGTATTAGTCGTCTGACCACTTGAAGTGGTCTTGACGACTTGACTAAAAATACCCCAAAAGTGGTATTGATTTAAAAAATAAGAAGGGCAAGATTTGACGTGCGAAAGGGGAGGTGTTGATTACCGAAAGGGAAAAGTAAATTTTTCTATAAAGGAGCAAGCCGAAAATCCTAAGAAGAGTAGGCATCAAAGGAAAATGTATGGCACAATTAACCATCGCTACCTTTAACTGCGAAAATCTTTTTCAACGCTTCAGGTTCAATGCCAATGCACCGCAAAAAAAAATTGACGATGCTGTTCAAAATGGTTTTCTTATTGACCGCACATTATTTCAGCGCCTCCTTGACAAAGAGAAGGAGTTAACAGCCAAAGCCATTGCCGCCACCGGAGCTGATATTATTTGCTTGCAGGAAGTTGAAAACCTTGACACCCTAAAGAACTTTTGCAGCCAATATCTTACGGGCAAAAACCGCTACGATCACAAAGTATTGATTGATGGAAATGACCCACGGTTAATTGATGTTGCCATCTTGAGCAAGCTACCAATCGAGGCGGTGGTTACGCATCAACATGTAAAGGGAGGCAATGGCCGTCCTGTTTTTTCGCGCGATTGTCTGGAAGCGCGGTTTATGATTGGCGCAAAGCCCTTCTCTGTTTTTATCAATCATTTCAAATCCATGCTCGATAAAAATGCCAACTCGCCCGAAGAGTCGCGCAAAAATACATCGGCCAAAAGAATAGCCCAGGTCCAAGCGGTTGTGGATATACTAAAGAAGCAGTTTGGCAATAACCCAGGCCGGTCGTCATGGGCCGTGGTAGGAGATTTTAATGATTACATGGATGCGAAAACAAGTCTCACCGCATTGGTGAGTCAACCGTGGTTGGAAAATGTGGTTGACAGGTTGCCCATCAATGAGCGATGGACCCATTGGTGGGACACCACAAAAGTGCCCGATGCAGAGCGCTACAAACAAATTGATTACATCCTGCTTTCACAATCTCTGGCGATGGCAAACCCAACAGTAAAACCACAAATTATCCGCATGGGCTTGCCCAGCAAAGCTTCTCGATATTCCGGCCCTCGTTTCCCTGGTGTGGGTGCTAAAAAGCCATCTGCATCCGATCATTGTCCCGTTACGATTTCCATAAATATTTAAACCCGAGAATCATGGCAAAACATTATATCATCACCAATCGGCCCATACATATCAAGAGTGGCCGCGAACAAATGGACGAAAGCAATTCGGCAGCCACTACCTACAACCTACGGTTTGGCACAGCCGAAATTGTTAAAGGCACTAACGGCAAGCCCAAGGCCAAAGTAGAAATGATACCCGACTTGCCAATCAAAGACGAGAAGTTTCACGATGTCAGCTACCTGAAAATTGATGAAGAGGACAAGCCTCAGGGTTCGGCAAAATGGTTTAAAGCCTTGTATGATGACATGGCCACTGACAAAAAAAATAATGATACGCTGTTTTTTATTCATGGGTTTAATTGCGGCTATAAATGCCTTGTGGAAAACCTGCTTGACCTGGACAGGATTTTTGTTAAGAACCGGGCCAATCCCATTGCTCGCATTGTCGCATTTTCTTGGCCATCCAACAATATGCTCACCGAATACCGCAAAGATCAGGCAGACGCAGGCTATGCAGGTATCGCCTTAGCTAGAGGGTATCATAAGCTCCTGAAATTTTTCAGTGACTTTGTGAAAAACAAGGATTGTGAAAATAATATTCATGTGCTCTGCCACTCGATGGGCAATCAAGTGCTTGAGCGCATGGTGAAAGAAATAACCACCTCGCCATTGCCTGTTGCGCCCGTGTTTAAAGAAATTGTTCTGGCCGCGCCCGATATTGACAATGATGCATTGGAACCGGGCAAACCGCTTTATCGCATTACCGACTTCTGCCAACGCGTTCACATTTATTTTCACAAGAGTGACGATGCCTTAAAGATATCGGACAAAACGAAAAATAAAACCAACCGGCTTGGCCTTACTGGCCCTACCCGTCCGCTTGAACTTCGCATGAATGTGAATGTAGTGGAGGCATCAGAAATAAAAGATTCTGAAGGAATAAAAGAAAAACTGATTGACCACTGGTATTACAAAAACAGTGAAACGGTAGCGGATGACATTCGCCAGGTTTTCTCTGGCGTACATACCGAAAAAATAAAAGGCCGGGAATACTTACAGCACAAAAATATTTTCAGGCTCACCGGCAAATTGCGCTGACCATGTATATTGACATCCATTGCCACCCGCAATTCAAAACTTTTATTG
>JAYVAI010000097.1:0-1901 GCA_043751075.1 Cyclobacteriaceae bacterium
TGGTATTTGTAAAAGGCAAACGCATGTCGCGGGCCATTATGCCGCTCTTCTTTACCTGGGGCATGGGGCTGGTGGCTTCCATAGCATTGGGACAAACCCTGCACGACATTGGGGCACAGCCAAAATTGTTCAGCCGCTCATTTTACATAAAGCACTTGAAGGAAAATGCCCCGTGGGATTTTTCGTTGGATATGTATGCGCAGTATTGGGCGCAGCGTGAAGGCAAAATTGTAGAGGTACCCGTTTACTTTGCCAAGCGGTTGCATGGAGAAGCCAAAGGTGGGGGCAGCATCAAAACAAGGATCAAAGTAACTCAACGCGTTTTTTCTTACATCCTCGAATTGCGAAGGCAGCTAAAAAATCATAATTTGAACTGATCGGTTGCCATTCCTTTTTTAAGCCCCGTTTTTACTTTACTTTTATTTTAACTTTACTGTGTACTACGTAGGTCAGGCAACATAAAATAGATAAAACACCATTGAGTTCTATTTAAAAATGTATCCTAAGTAATGACCGAAGTAGTAACAATGAGCTATAAAGATTCTATGATCAATATCAATCTAAACCCTCGAAGGGTTACCCGGTTTTTGCTAATCGTTTTTTTTCTGTTTTTGGTTGCCCACCTTGCTGCGGTACTCTTAAAATATAAGCTCATGCCCGACAGCAATTATGCTGAAAGGTTTGATCTATTTTGGGATTTTGACCGTGAAGGAAATCTCCCCACTTTTTTCAACACAATACTTCTATTTTTATCGGCACAAACCTTTCTTCTAATTGCCATTTCAAGTTCACATTCCAAATTTTATTTTAAATCGTATTGGTACGTGCTTTCCGTTGTTTTTCTCTTTTTAAGTATTGATGAATTTACGGGTATTCATGAGGGGCTCATCTATTATGTTCCTAAATTTTTAGGTGTGGGTGGCACTGGCATTTGGAAGTTTGCCTGGATTATCCCCTATGGAATATTGGCCATTTTATTCGGCCTTTATTCCATAAAATTCCTGTTGTCCCTTGAGCGAAAATTTCAAATCGGATACGTGATCAGTGGATGTTTGTATGTGATTGGTGCCGTAGGGATAGAGGCGATTGGTGGAGTTATCTATGAGCGCAACAATGATTCCGTTACCTTTGAATACATATTTTATCTCCTAACACTGGAAGAATCGCTGGAGATGCTGGCCTTGATATTGCTGCTGAACTATAATTTCAAATTCCTCCTCACCAATCAGAAAGGCATAATAGAAAAAATTCAATAAAGTGAACCCTGATAATACCCCCGATAAAACCCATGATCAACAGTCAAAACACAAGGAAATTTATTACGCTTTTATTGATCATTTTTCTAGTGCTGCTGGCGGTGCACCTCACAGTTTTGGTTTTGAAATTCAAAATTATGCCGGGAAGCAATTTTGTGGAGAGGCTGGATCAATTTCTAAATTTTGATCGAGAAGTAAATTTTCCTGCGTACTTTAATGCGATCCTGCTCTTCCTTTCGGCACAAACCTTTCTTTTGATTGCCTATCAAAACACCCATACCAAATTCTATTTCAAAACATATTGGTACATACTTTCTGTTGCCTTTCTACTGCTAAGTGTTGATGAATTTGTAAGGATACACGAGTGGTTTATCGAATGGACACCCAGGCTATTGGGTTTTGGGGGCACCGGTATTTTAAAGTTTGCCTGGATTATTCCATACGGCATCTTTGTTATTCTGTTTGGACTGTACTCCATAAAATTTCTCCGTTCGCTTGAAAAGAGTTTTCAAAAAGGGTACTTGATCTGTGGGGCCATGTTTCTTCTGGGCTCCATTGGCATAGAGTCTGTAGGTGGAATTATATATGAACAAAATAATGATTCGAGGAGTTTTGAATATTCGCTTTTTTATACAACACTTGAAG
>JAYVAI010000098.1:0-1900 GCA_043751075.1 Cyclobacteriaceae bacterium
ACCATAATTAAATTGCTAATACACTAGTTGTGAATCGTCTTGAGTATTTATTTTAAGCAATGAGCTTTTACCAATGAAAAGTCTATCGAAATTTGTAAGGTGATAAAAATCCTTTTGTTGAAGAAATTCTCCGGAAGCTGGTCTGTTGTTAATATTACTGCGGTAATTTTCACCATAGTCACTAAAGGAAAAACTTTTAAACGAAAGTACTTCGTTTTCTTTTTTTGGTCGTAAGTAGAATCGAGGTTTTATGATCCCTAAGTCAACATTAAACTCAATGGATAAATCAGAGCCAAGATTACTTCGATTAACAATGTCCCCCAAATTTCCAAAGAATTTGACTGCCTCGAGAGGATGAAGTAAATTACAATAAGTAAAAAACTCCAACGCCTCAAAAATATTGCTCTTCCCAGCACCATTCGCGCCTACAAAAACGCTAAATGGGTTGGGTGATTTGAGTGTGATCTCTCCAATAGATTTAAACCCTTTTATTTTTAACTCCTTAATATTCATGACTCAAAATTAATAAATTCAGCGCAGTTTTTATCCAAAGGCAAGCCAAAAAGGCCATCCACAATTTTTAAGTTAACAAAATTGCCAGGAGAGAAAAACCCGCACACAACTGTGTGTTATATTGCATCAATGCCCCAAATATACCCTCACCGCCTTCACCGTATCGCCATACTGCACCTTCACAATATAGATGTCGTTGGTTTGCTGGCCCATGTCAAAGTAAAAAGTTTGGTTCAGGGTTTCGGGCAGGGTGCTGCTGAGCATCAATTGGCCGATTGAATTATAAATGCGCACGTCAACCGATTGGCGTTCCGCAAGATTAAAGGTGATGCGCAAATCATTTCCGCTTCCATAAACCGAAAAACTTTCTTCGATGCTTAGCGGTTCATCATTGTCGTCAATAAAAAATTCTATGTTGTCTATGTAAAGGTTGTTGCCGTTGCCGGTGGTGGCAACAAAGGCAAGCCTCACATTTGTTTTGCCAGCGAGCGTATTGAGGTTGATATATTCCTTGCGCCAATCCGCAGTGTCGGTCGGTGCCCACGCTGATTCCGAATCGGTTGTGGCAAGGGCAGATCCCGATTGCGAGTATAAGCCCAGTTTAAAAGTTACACCACAATCTTCCGAATATAAAACTTTTAACTGCTCGCTTCCTATAAAATTATTCGCATAGCCCACATCAAAAAACAAACTTGCTTCAAAGGCTTTGGAAAAATCCAACACCGGGCTTACCAACCACGACTCTTCTCCAACATTCACATTTTGAAAAGCGGTGAAGGCCACCGATGTTCCGTTGTTGGTACTTGTTGCTGTCCACTTCTCTTGCTGCCCCTGGCTTATGATCGACCAATCGGGGAAAGAGTTTTCAAAATTTTGCCGCAGGGGTATTATGTCGGAAGCAGAATTGATAATTCTTGTAACAGCCAATGAGTTATTGGTGGTGTTTGCATCCGCTCCACCATTTGGGTTTGTAAGGAAAAATGAAATCGTATTTAGTCCGGCTTTAAGGGTAACTGGATTCAATGCAAAAACTTGTTCCATGCCAGCCTTCATATTGATTCCAGAAAAAGTTTGATTGATGGTTTGATTATTTACAATTGCCTGCGCCTGAAAACTTGTGATGGCTGTAGTGCCCATGTTTTTTGCCCGCACCGTTAGTGTTGAATTAAGATTACAACTAACCGGGGAAGGACTTTCGAGTGAGAGGATGGCCAGGTCGGTGAACTGATCGGTGGACACAACAATGTTATCTAAGTATTGGTTGTTGCCATACGCGTTGATCCCTTCAAAGGCTATTTGGATTTTCTTTCCAAGATATTGATCCAACGAAATAATTTCTGTTTCCCATTGCGAGGCGGCAGGAGAAAAGTCAGAACCAGAACTGGTC
>JAYVAI010000099.1:0-4929 GCA_043751075.1 Cyclobacteriaceae bacterium
AGAATTTTTTTTTCGATTTGGCCATACCTATAAACTTTATTGACTTGGGCTACCAATGGCAACGGATAGAAAATCCTTCTATCCCCATACGCCAGCAACAAAATGATGGATATGCGTTTGAGTTTATTCCTTTTAGTGTGCTTCAAGTTAAAGTGGGTGTGGGTGTAAAGTTTTAGTAATGGATATTTGATTGTCAATTTCTATGCATAAGTATTTACTTTCTTGAGCGAGAAGCAATCCCTCCGCCTGGTGGTTTTCTGTGTAACCTCTGTGTTTCTCTGTGTAACCTCTGTGTTTCTCTGTGGTAAAATTGAGCGGCCACCACTGAGATCACAAAGAAAATACACACTGAGCATCACAGAGTTAATAATTTCTACAATCCAAAATTTTTTAAAGTACCTTAGCCTAAAATATTATCGTAAAGTTCTATGAAGTTTTTAAGTATACTCATTCTGCTAATCGCAGCCCACCTTTCATCTTTCGCTCAGTTCAAGAATATAAAATTGGCCGAACAAGTGGATGGCGTTTACCCACCGGTAGAGCCAAGCATTGCCATCAATAAAAAGAACACCAAAAATATTTTGGCAGGTGTAGTGTTGGATCGGGCTATCTATACCAAAGATGGTGGAGCGACCTGGAGCGAGACAAAATTGGAATCACCCTATGGCGTGTTTGGCGATCCGGCTGTGGTGTCCGATTCGAAAGGGGATTTTTATTTTTTCCACTTGGCCGATCCTAGCAAGCAGGGAAGGAGCAGCGATGAGTGGCTCGACCGTATTGTTTGCCAGAAATCCAAAGATGGAGGAAAGACCTGGAATGCAGGAGCTTCCATTGGCAACAATCCGCCCAAAGATCAAGACAAAGAATGGCCGGCAGTGCATCCGCGCAAGCAACATCTATATACCACTTGGACCCAGTTCGATAAGTATGGATTGAAAGATCCAAATTGTCATTCCAATATTTTGTTCAGCAAGTCAACCAATGCCGGAAAAAAATGGTCGAAGCCAGTTCAGATTAATCAAAACCCAGGCGATTGCGTTGATGATGACAACACTACCGAAGGTGCCGTGCCTGCGGTTGATAATTCGGGCCGCGTGTTTGTGGCGTGGGCCAATCAGGGAAATATTTATTTCGACCGATCCTATAATGGTGGCACCACTTGGCTCAACAACGATTTGCTGATTGCAAAACAGGAAGGCGGCTGGTCCATGAATATTCCGGGCATCAGCCGCTGCAATGGCATGCCCGTGCTGATGATAGACAACAGCAAGGGAAGGATGCGGGGCAGTTTATATTTAGTGTGGGCCGACCAAAAAAATGGTGAAGATGATACCGACATTTGGTTTATGCGGTCCACCAATGCGGGCGATATGTGGACGCAGCCTATGCGCATCAACCAAGATGGAAAAGGCAAGCATCAGTTTCTTCCGTGGATGGCCGTGGACGAAGCCACCGGAAATATTTACATCGTGTATTACGACCGCAGGGCTTATGACGATTTGCAAACGGATGTATATGTTGCCACTTCCGTGGATGCAGGCAGTACGTTTACCGAAACTAAAATAAGTGAAAGCCCTTTTATACCCACGGAGACAAAATTCTTTGGCGATTATACAAACATCTCGGCACACAAGGGGATCATTGCACCCATCTGGACACGCATGGACAACGGACGGACAAGTGTTTACACCGCAGTGATTAAAGGGGAAGAGTTGGTGAAGAAATAGTCTTGACCCTTGAAGGGTTTTCCTATCCGCCAATATTAAATTGACGCGACACTCGTTGCCTCTCTTCCCATAGCCTCTTTAAGCACCTGCACAAAAACGTCAGATGGCTGCGCACCTGAAATTCCATGTTGATTGTTGATGATATAAAAAGGCACACCGCTAATTCCGCGCTGGTGGTTTAGTGCCTGGAGCGCGCTGACTTCCGCAACTCCTTCCTCGGAATCAAGAAATAAAGCGGCACGGGCTGCATCTAAACCTGCGGAGGAGGCAACCGCTATCAGGTTTTCTTTTTTTGAAAGGTCAATACCTTCTTCAAAGTATGCTTTCATCAACGCCTCTTTTACTTCAAGTTGGTTTCCTTCTTTTTTGGCAAACCAAATCAAGCGGTGTGCATCGTTGGTGTTGGGCGAAATTTTTTGCTTGATAAAATCGAAATGCAATCCTTCCTCAGCGGCCACGCCTTTCACGCGATCAATGATTTGATTGTACTTTTCTTCGCTGCCAAATTTTTTGGAGAGGTATTCTTTTTGAATGAGGCCTTCCTTTGGCATCTGCGGATTCAGTTCGAAGGGAAGGTAGTTCACGTCAAATTCAAATTCCCCGCTAAGGGCTTTCATGGCCTTCTCAATCCTTCGCTTGCCAATATAGCACCAGGGGCACACCACATCCGATACAATATCAATTTTGATTACAGGTTTCATTTAACTTGGATTTTATGCACAACAAAGTAACGGGTTTAATAAGTTCAGTGACGGGCAAATGGTTGGGTGTAGATCAGTTTTGCTTTTCTTTATTTTAATCTGTGAATCTGTGGCCAACAAGCATAAGCACACAAATTTTGCCCTCCATTTCAAATCTTAAACCTTTATCTTACTTTTGTGTTTCTTATAACTGAAAAACAAAATTCAAATGACTACTGTAACAGAACAAACCAAATCTAAGGTAAAAGACCTTTCACTGGCGGCCTGGGGCCGTAAAGAAATTAAACTGGCCGAAGCCGAAATGCCTGGCCTGATGGCCTTGCGCGAAGAGTTTGGTGCACAGAAAATTTTAAAAGGTGCGCGCATTGCGGGCTGTCTGCACATGACCATCCAAACGGCCGTGCTTATTGAAACGCTTATTGAACTCGGTGCTGAAGTTAGTTGGTCATCGTGCAATATTTTCTCAACACAAGACCACGCAGCCGCAGCCATTGCAAAAGCAGGCATACCTGTGTATGCCTGGAAAGGTATGAACGAGAAAGAGTTTGACTGGTGCATTGAACAAACACTTTTTGCCTTTAAAGATGGCAAGCCGCTCAACATGATCTTAGATGATGGTGGTGACCTGACCAATATGGTGCTGGACCGCTTTCCGGAACTGGTGCAAGGTATCCGTGGAATTTCGGAGGAGACTACCACGGGCGTGCACCGGTTGGTAGAGCGGCAGCACAATGGAAAACTTCCTCTGCCTGCCATTAACATCAACGACTCTGTTACCAAATCTAAGTTCGACAACAAATATGGCTGCAAAGAATCATTAGTGGACGCCATACGCAGGGCCACCGATGTGATGATGGCAGGAAAAGTTGCCGTGGTTGCTGGCTATGGCGATGTGGGCAAAGGTTCTGCTGCATCTCTTCGTGGTGCAGGTGCCCGTGTAGTTGTTACTGAGATTGATCCAATCTGTGCCTTGCAAGCTGCCATGGATGGTTTTGCTGTAAAGAAAATGGACGATGCAGTTAAAGGTGCTGATATAGTTGTGACTGCAACGGGCAATTTTGGGATTGTGTTGGGCCATCACTTTGAGTCGATGAAGGACAAAACCATTGTTTGCAACATTGGCCACTTCGACAACGAAATTGATGTGGCCTGGTTGAACAAGAACGCAACCAAAGACGAAGTGAAACCACAGGTTGACTTATATACAATGAAGAACGGCAGACAGGTAATCCTGTTGGCCGAAGGGCGTTTGGTAAATTTGGGTTGTGCCACGGGCCACCCTTCGTTTGTGATGTCAAATTCTTTCACCAATCAAACACTGGCACAAATAGAGTTGTGGACCAACACCAAAAATTATAAAAATGAAGTGTATATGCTGCCTAAGCACTTGGATGAAAAAGTAGCGTGGTTGCACTTGAAAAAAATAGGCGTGGAATTGGAGCAACTTTCTACTGAACAGGCCAAGTATATTGGTGTGGACGTGAAAGGGCCATTCAAACCGGATTACTATCGTTATTAACTCTCTGCTTGCAACAAAGAGTGAAATCCTGCAGTGGTGCACAACGCGCTGCTGCGGGATTTCTTTTTTAATGTTACTATCTGATATTACGCAGAGTTTAGGTGTCAGGGGCTGACTAAAAAGTCCACGTTCGATGTGTCATGCCGGGCTTTGACCCGGCATCCCAATTATTAGCTCAAAAAAGGAGATCGCGGCTCAAAGGCCGCGATGACAGATAGACTTTTTAGTCAGCCCCTTTACACCTCGGCTCAAAGCTGTTTCAACACCATGGACTTAACATCACTAATGTAACAGTGCAATGCCTCAACCCAAGAGTGGTTTTTTCGAAAGTTCAATAGTGCCGTTCCGCATTGTTTTTTTGATGTGGCTCATTTTCAGTATTCAATTCTTTTATGGATTTGATTTTGGGGTATTTGGCATAAGGCCACGCACGGGCACTGGCCTCATCGGTATTTTTGCCGCACCGCTTATCCATGGCGACTATTACCATTTGCTTTCCAATACCTTCCCACTTTTGTTTTTAGGATCGGTGCTCTTTTTCTTTTACGATCGGATAGGAGGGACTGTGTTTTTCAGGTGCTACTTCTATACCAATATGCTTGTGTGGTTGCTAAGCCCACGCGATTCTTACCATATCGGTGCCAGCGGCCTGGTGTATGGAATCACTTCCTTCTTGATATTTTTTGGGCTCATCCGGCAGGATTTTATTTCCCTGTCCATCGCAGTCCTTATTTTGTTGATCTATGGCGGGGTTTTCTTTTCGGGTGTCATGCCTTCCGATCCCCGCATATCTTGGGAAGCTCATTTGGCTGGGGCATTGGTGGGTGGAGTCACAGCGTTTAACTTAGCACAAAAAAGGAACAGCACGTAATGGATGCGGCAGCACGGGTGTACGACAAAATGCATAATCAATTTAATTTAGATTTATGAGGTTGAGGATTTTATCCCATTCACCACTCTTGTCGGCTACCCGCACGTTGGC
>JAYVAI010000100.1:0-4927 GCA_043751075.1 Cyclobacteriaceae bacterium
CAATTGAAATGCGACCGAGTTCTTCGAGTTTTAACTTCTTCATCCCGCAAAGGTATTCTTAAAATATTTTATTGAACTTTAGCAAAGGTGAATCGTTACCAAATTGTATGAGAAAATTTGTCGTCATTTTATTTGTGGTTTTGTCTTCGCTTTCTTTCTGCCAGGATCCATGTAAGAACGTCTATACGGAGAGTGCGTGGGCAGGGAGAGACAAATGGCAGAAAGCGGATGAGCTTATCCGTAATCTTAATATAAAACCCGGAAGCAAAGTTGCCGATGTAGGCAGCCACGAAGGTTACATGACCATCAAACTATCTGCCACTGTAGGCAAAACAGGAAAAGTATATGCTGTGGATGTGGAGCAGACTAAGTTGGATAGACTCAAAGGCCACTTGGCAACGAGAAAGATCACCCATGTAGAATTGATTAAGGGCGATTATGACAACCCAAAGTTGCCGCTCAATGCGTTGGATGCCGTGATCGTTTTGGACACCTATCATGAAATGGATGACCACGATAAAATACTTCAACACATCAAGGCATCTTTAAAACCCGGTGGGCAACTTGTACTTTGCGAACCCATCGCTGACGAGCGCAGAAAATCGAACCGCGAAGACCAGGAACGCAGGCATGAGCTGGGGATGAATTTTGCTTTGGAGGATTTGCAAAAAGCGGGATTCACCATCCTAAAACAACAGGACTCCTTTGTGGATCGCTCGAAAGAGAAGGGCGACAAAATGTGGATGATTGTTGCCGAAAAGTAGATAATACTATTTACTTGTTTATGTGTATGACGTAAAGAGTGCCTGCCTGCCGGCAAAGGCAGGGGTAATATAAATTGCCACGACCCTGCCTACCGGACAGGCAGGCTTTAGGTCGTGGTAATTGGTTGGTTAACAGCAAGGGCTTTAGCCCCAATGAATCTTTATTATTGCCTTTCTCAATATACTCTTGCATCCATTCGGCTAAAGCCGATTTTATCCTTACTCAACTACCCGACCTAAAGGTCGTGGCAACTTCCAACCCACAATAACAAGCGTTATCACCATGTCACTTTAGTTCTAATGCGTAATTTGGATAAACTAAAACCACGCCCTATCACCCGCCCACTGCCTACTTTTTTATATTTTGCCACTTATGGCCGGACCCGCTGCAATGGACACCCCTTTAATGAAACAATACAGTGCCATCAAGGCGAAGTATCCGGGCGCGCTGTTGCTTTTTAGGGTGGGTGATTTTTATGAGACCTTCGGTGAAGATGCCATTCGTGCTGCCCACGTGCTGGACATTACGCTTACCAAAAGAGGAAATGGATCGGCTTCGGAAATTGAGCTGGCCGGGTTTCCTTATCATGCCCTCGACACCTACTTGCCCAAGTTGGTGAGGGCTGGAAACCGCGTGGCGATATGCGATCAGCTCGAAGACCCTCGCTTTGTGAAAGGCATTGTGAAGCGTGGCGTTACAGAGTTGGTGACACCCGGTGTTGTTTTCAACGACAACGCGCTGGAAAGAAAGCAGAATAATTTCCTGGCTTCAGTGTTTATGGCAAAGAGTTCAATGGGTGTTTCGTTTCTCGACATCAGCACGGGTGAGTTTATTGCTGCCCAAGGCCCGGAAAATTATATTTATAAACTCATCCAAAGTTTTGGCCCGGCCGAAATCATTTACTGTAAATCGAACCGCGAAAAATTTGAAAACCAATTCAGCGAAGAGTATGCCACCTTCGCCCTCGATGATTGGGTGTATGCCTTTGATTTTGCCAACGGAAAACTGATTCAGCAATTTAAAACAAACTCGCTCAAAGGTTTTGGTATTGATGGCATGAATGAGGCCATCATTGCAGCCGGGGCCATCCTTCACTACCTCGAAGCCACCGAGCACAAAGACACACACCACATTTCATCTATCGCGCGCATAGACGAAGACAAGTATGTGTGGCTGGATAAATTTACGGTTCGCAATCTGGAGATTGTAAGTTCGCCCAACGAAGGGGGCGTGCCCTTGCTTCACGTGCTCGATCAAACCGTAACACCCATGGGCTCGCGCAACTTGCGCAAGTGGATGATACTTCCACTGAAAGAAAAGCAAAGTATTGACGAACGCCTGCACGTGGTAGAGCAATTTTATAACGATCACGAACTCACCGAAAAAATCCTTGAGCAACTGCGCCAGGTAGCAGACCTTGAGCGGTTGATTTCGAAAGTTGCCGTAGGGCGAATAAACCCCCGCGAGTTAATACAACTCAAGCGTTCGTTAAAGGCGATCATTCCTGTAAAGGAGCTTTTGGGAAAATCGGAATCGGTAGAATTAAAAAAGCAAAGTGATCAATTGAACAAGTGCGAATTTCTGTTGGAAAAAATTGAGAAGGAGTTGAACGAAGAAGCACCCATGCTCATTCATCAGGGAGGCATCATCAAAGCAGGTGTGCATGAAGAATTGGATGAACTGCGGGCGATCGCTTTTTCAGGAAAAGATTATCTGCTTCAAATTCAGAAACGTGAGGTTACACGCACTGGCATCAATTCGCTCAAGGTTTCATACAACAAAGTGTTTGGTTATTTCCTGGAGGTGAGCAACGCCAACAAAGACAAAGTGCCTGCCGATTGGATACGCAAGCAGACTCTGGTGAATGCCGAGCGCTACATCACCGAGGAGCTAAAAGTATATGAAGAGAAAATCCTTCATGCCGAAGAGAAACTGCTAGTGATTGAGCAAAGGATTTTTTTGGAATTGGTGCATCACACCTCGGATTACATCGCGCAGATTCAACAAAACGCCCGTGTGATTGCCACCTTGGATTGCCTGCTCTCGTTTGCCGCAACAGCAAAAGCCAACCGATATACAAAACCCGAGATCAGCGAGTCGAAGCGATTGGCCATCAAAGCGGGCCGGCATCCGGTAATAGAAAAGCAACTTCCCCCAGGGGAAAACTATGTGCCCAACGATGTTTACTTAGACAATGAGACGCAGCAAATATTGGTGATCACGGGCCCCAACATGGCCGGTAAGTCCGCGTTGCTACGGCAAACCGCGTTGATCGTCTTGATGGCGCAGATGGGAAGTTTTGTTCCCGCTGAAAATGCCGTGGTCGGCATTATTGACAAAATATTTACCCGCGTGGGTGCCTCCGATAATCTTTCGCGGGGCGAGTCAACCTTTATGGTGGAGATGACAGAGACTGCCAGCATACTCAACAACCTTAGCGACCGCAGTTTGATTTTGATGGATGAGATTGGGCGCGGCACTTCAACTTACGATGGTGTTTCCATTGCGTGGTCTATTGTTGAATATTTGCATAACCACAAAGACTATAAACCCAAAACACTTTTCGCCACGCACTATCATGAGCTTAATCAGCTGGCAGAAGATTTGGTGCGCGTGAAAAATTTCAATGTAAGTGTGAAAGAAATTGGCGACAAGATCATTTTCATGCGCACGTTAAAAGAGGGAGGGAGTGAGCACAGTTTTGGTATTCATGTAGCACAGATTGCGGGCATGCCCAATAAAGTAGTGCTTCGCGCAAATGAGATTTTGCATTTCCTGGAAAAGGATAAGCACCCGCCTGACGGACGGGCAGGTAAGAATGAAGCGAAGGCCGGGAAGAAATTTGATGAACTGCCCAAACCAACCCAGCAAATGAGTTTGTTTGAGATCGATCCCAAATCAAAAGCCATTCATGAAATGCTGGAGAAAATTGACATCAACACTATCAGCCCGGTGGAGGCGTTGTTGAAGCTTAATGAAGTGTTGAATGTTCTTAAAAAGTAAAGCACGATGAAGACATACGAAAACAATGGAATTAATAAGGATGGATCATTCCGGGTCAGACGGATTGGAGTAAAACAGTTTACGTTGTCCGAAGTTTATAATTCACTGGTCACGATGTCCTGGTCGAGGTTCTTCCTCTTTACTTTTATCACGTATTTGATTCTCGCCTTTCTTTTCACGCTGGCATACGGTTTCACGGATTTTGAGAACCTGAAAGGCGCTACTGCAATAAGCAGTTCGGATAGATTTTGGAAGGTTTTTCTGTATAGCGCACAAACCATGTCAACCGTTGGCGGTGTGGGGATTACACCAGTAGGAATACCAAACAATTTGATTCTAACTGTTGAATCATTGATGGCCCTCTTGTGCGCGGCCATTATTACTGGTTTGCTTTATGTTCGGTTCTCCCGCCCATCGGCTAAAATTGTGTATAGTGAAAATGCGTTAATATCACCCTATAAAGGCGGAAAGGCATTCATGATGCGGGTAGGTAATGCCAAAAAAATTGATGTAGTCGAATTATCCGCTCATTTATTCTTTGTTACGTTTGACCCGGCAACGAATAAGAGAAACTTCACGGAGTTGAGCTTAGAACAAAAACATTTGCCCTTTAACGCAACTACGTGGACCATCTTACACGCCATTGAAGTGGGTAGTCCTTTTTTTAATTATGATCAGGGTCAACTCGAGAAAGTGAGATTTGACATAAGTGTTTATATAAGCGCACTTGACAGCGTGACCGGACAAAGTGTTTTTTCCAGGCATGCCTATTCGAAACAGGATATATTATGGAACGCAAAATTCCTTCCTTGCGGGGAAATGAATGAACAAGGAGAGACACTGGTTTATTTAAATAAGATCAGCGACTTCGAAGAGTTGAAATCATAATTTCTACAACGCTAAATTTGGAAGTAATCTACTTAGTATCTGTCCATAATGTCGCAAAATTCAAAATTCAATAGAACGCAGATGACGCTGATTGTTAAGATTTTTACAAAAAAATCATATTTTATCATAATTATCAGCGTCATCTGCGTTCTATTATTGACTTTATAGACAGGCACTACTTAGTGGTTTCACAGATCAACATCAACACCATTAGCCCGGTGGAGGCGTTGCTGAAGTTGAACGAGGTATTGAATGTGTTGAAGAAATAGCA
>JAYVAI010000101.1:0-4919 GCA_043751075.1 Cyclobacteriaceae bacterium
TTCTCCTTACAAGCTGGATAGGATTATTTGGCCAGCAGAGTGCCGGGGAAGTGCCAGGCGATCATTTCAGCTTGGAGGGTGCGCTTGAACTATTTAAGAAGTCAGCCTCACCGGAAGAATTTGAAAAGATGCTCAACTCATCGGGTTCAAAAGTAAACAACTTAGATCTGAATGGGGATGGTGACATTGATTACATAAAAGTAATCGACCGGAACGAGGGCACCGTGCACGCCTTTATTCTTCAGGCCGTTGTATCCGAAACAGAGGGCCAAGACGTAGCGGTGATCGAGTTGGAAAAATTGGCCAACGGCAAAGCGGTGCTGCAGATTACTGGCGATGCTGACATTTATGGTATCGAAACTATTATCGAGCCAACTGAAGAAGTGAGGATAAATGCCGGCACAAGCACCGCTCGCACGGTAGTTAATGTTTGGGCATGGCCATCGGTTCAATATGTTTACAGTCCCTATTATTCTTCCGCGTGGATATCACCGTGGGGATGGAATGCGCGACCAATATGGTGGAGCCCCTGGAGACCCGTTTCGTATTTTGTTTACAATCCCTGGTGGGAACCATATCGTCCCTATTACTCCGTATGTTTTTCGCACCGGATAGTTTATGCGCACGAAATTTACAGGCCATACCGATCCACATCGGTGGTAGTCCGCAACAGACATCACGACCAGATTACGCACTACCGTTCATCGAGAAATAATTCGGGTTACACACGTGGCAGGGACAACGACAATGGACGGCAAAACAATAGCACGGATCGCAGCGATAATCGTGAGAGGCAGTGGTCGAGTAACACTAGAAATGAAAATTCCAGGTCAGCAGAAAACAGGACCAATAATTGGAATGAACAACAAAGAGGCGAGCAAGGCCGAAGAAAATCGTCAGTAACCCAAGATGAATCTTTTTCGCGGGAAAGGACTTCTCCCAGAAATCGGTCCACCAATGATGTTAACAGAACTCCATCTGTAGAGCAACGAAATTGGGGCGGAGAGCAACGGCAAGAATCGAGAAAACGGACAGAGGTAACAAACCCTAACCCCGTTTTCCGTCAACCTGAAACCAGACCAGAGCGAGACAACCGAAGTACGCAAAGGTCAAACACACAAGTGGAAAGAAGGGGATCATCGGGAGGCACAAATACACCTTCTATTGAGCGGTCGGGCAATGGCGGAAGCGGAAATAAATCGGGTGGACAAAGAAGGGGAAGGGAGTGATAGGAAGAAGTTAGAAGTTAGAAGTTAGAAGTCAGAAGTTAGAATATAGGAGTTAGGAGATAGTATTTAGGAGGGGTTTGGTTTTGAATTTGAGTTTGTTTTTGAATTTAGAATGGTTGCTGGTGCAGATCAACGCTAATTTTTAAAAGCGGAGTTCCCATTTAGTGGGCTCCGCTTTTTACTTTCTTTCTGCAAGAAAGAAATTTTGCCCACTCACCTCCCCGCAATCGGTGCTGCCAAGCAACTCTCAGGGATATTAAAAGCATCAGTAAGCGGCACAGCATCTTGCCGAATCTCCCAGCAAAGTTGGTTCACCAATTTGCGTATGGCTTTGGTTTTCACTCCTTCCATGTAGCCTTGCTCCAGGTACCAGCCTTTGTTCTTGTCAATCTGCGAAAGCGCAAAGAGGTCGCAAAGTTTTTTTAGCACGGCTTTGCACCCGGCATCTTTGGTGGTTTCCACTTGCAAAATAAATTGCTCAAGGATGATGCGCTCTATATAGGCAAACGACACCTGCACCAAATGATGCTGGCACACATTGAAGGCATCGAACGAATCCATGCCGCTAACTATGTGACGCTTCAACCGCTTGGCCGCTGATGTTAATATGTCGCGTTCACGATAGGTAAAGGCACTCAACTGAAACTCGGGATCAAGCAGGTGCTCTTCGTTGGTGTTGCGAATGGTGATGGGGTTCATTTCGGTAATAGAAGTTTTTGCCTGGTCGGCTACATAATTGAGAATGGTGAACACATTCATGTTGGCAAACTCTTGTTTAAACTCCATGAGCCTGCTCTTGGCCACCAATTGCATCAACACCGTGTTATCGCCTTCGAAGGTTGTGTAGATGTCAGTGTCGTTTTTCAATACCTCTATCCTGTTTTCAGATAAGTAGCCTTTGCCTCCACAAGCCTCGCGACACTCTTGCAAGGTGGCGGTCGTGTTCCATGTTGCAAATGATTTCAATCCGGCAGCCAATGCTTCTATTTCTTGCATGTCTTCTTCGGTGCGGTTTAGAAAACGCCTGGTGAGATATTGCAGCGAGAAGTGAAGCGCATAGGCATTGGCCAGCAACGGCATCAATCTTTTTTGATGCGTTCTGTAGTTGAGCACCGGAACTTCACTGCCACCTTCGGGGCCAAATTGTTTGCGCTGATCACCATAGCGGATGGCAATAGTCAGGCCCGATTTTGATGCCGCGTTGCCCGACCGTGGAATACCAATCCGTCCGCCCACCAACGTGCCGAGCATGGTGAAGAACCTTCTGTTGTCACTCGTGATCGGACTTTCAAACTTGCCTTCATCGCTCACACTGGCAAAGCGGTCCAGCATATTTTCTTTTGGGATCACCACCTGATCAAAATAAATCACACCATTGTCAACTCCGTTCAATCCCATCTTCCTTCCACAATCTTTGATGGTAACACCTTTATGAAGATTCCCCTGTTTATCGCGCAAGGGCACAACAAATGCGCTCACACCATAATCTTTATCGTCTAAGATAAGTTTTGCAAACACGGTTGCCATCTGACCATGACATGCCGCATTGCCAATGTACTCCTTGCGCGCAAGTTCGTTGGGTGTGTGTATCACAAAAGTTTTTGATGCGTGGCTGTAGGTGGCGGTGGTTTCAATGCCTTTTACATTCGATCCGTGATTGGTTTCCGTCATGGCAAAGCAGCCGGGAAGTTCCAACGTGCCAATGTCTTTGAGATATTTTTTGTGATGCTTTTCGGTGCCGAGAAAATATACGCTCATGCCCCACAAGCCAAATTGCACTCCGAATTTTATCACCATGCTCAAATCATGATAGCTGATGGTTTCCATGATGGCGAAGTAAGAAGCCATGTCGCCTTTGCCTCCGCATTCTTTTGGGTAAGCAATTATTCCGTAGCCTTGATCGGCAAGCAGCTTGCACCAATGCAATACTTTTGTGCGATACAGGTCAAGGTCGCCTGGCCCCACGTATTTGAATTCAGGATCGGACAACAGCGTCTTTACTTTGTTTATGATCTCGGCATTTTCTCCATCCAAAATTTTTGTGAGTACCGTGGTATCAAAGTTTTGTTTGGTTGCCTGGCTTGCGGTGATGGTGGCGTGCGAGGACTGAAAATTATAAGCAGCCTCGTAGCTGATGAGCCCGAGCGATGATTCGATATCAGACAAAGATGCTTTCGCTTTTTCTAAGGTGTTGCTGATCGAGCCATCGCCATTTAACGCGGCTAATTTCATCCCTAAATCAACCAGACTATTTTTGGTTGCTCCGTTGGTAACTTTTTTTATTTCTTCGCGCCAAGCCATAAACTCATCGGGCGAAGGCGGGCTCAGTGGGTTGATCTGACCTAAGAGAAAATTGCTTTCGTGTTCCTTTAACCAAGTCTGATTGGTTATCAAATTCTTAAGTGCCACCATTTCCTTGGGAGTAAGCACGGCATCGGACCATACGGTATAAAAAATGGGAAGGAAGACAAATAAGTCGGGGTTTGATTTTAGCAGTGGTGATTGGAGCATAGGGATTTGAGATTTGAGATGTTGGATTTGAGATTTGAGTTTGGAAGTCAGAATATAGAAGTCAGAATATAGGAGTTAGGAGAATGAAGTGGCGTTTTGTCTTTTGTATTAGAAGTTGGAAGTTGGAATTACGGATTGCCTTTTATTTCCTTTTGTTTTGATTTTATTTTTTCGATAAGGGTTTTTAAATCACGTATCTGAAGGGCGAGGTTTCTAAACCCAACAGCACCGGCTATCACCAAAATTATATTCACCACCAAGGCGGCCACTATAACATCTACCGGTATTTCAAATCCAAATATTGAATACATGGCTCGCTTTACTTTTTATAAATATAAGCAATTTGATGTGATGGCTAAGCCATACTGATACACCAAAATATGATTAATTGTACCCACTTGACCAAATGACTTTCGTATTGCGGGATTCCGGGTCTCGTTTTATTTGGAAACTAAATTAACGATTGTCCCCTCGCCCGGAATGACATTTCAATTTAGAACACCCCAAAACTTTCTATGAACGTCATCGCGGTCACGTTAAAAGGTTTCAATAGGGTGCTAAGCCTACATGAGCCGCGATCCCAATAATTTTGCCGCAGCATGAAAAAAGTCCGGTGCAATTTGTCATAGACCCTTCGCCAACCTTCAGCGAGAAATGTTATTATTTGCTATACCTTTAAGAAAAATTTTAACCAATGAAAAAGAAAATATTGATCGGAGTGGGCATACTCGTTTTTGCCATCGGTGCTTATGCGTTGTATTTAACCTTAACACCCAGGAAGAGCCCTGCAAAAACCACAGAGTTTAGCGACAAGGGTTTAGATATTAAGGTCGTTTATTCTCAACCATCCAAAAAAGGAAGATTGATTTTTGGTGACGAGAAAGATGATGCCTTGCAGCCCTATGGAAAGTATTGGAGGCTGGGTGCCAATGCTGCTACTGAAATAACGTTCAGCAAGAATGTAAATTTTGCTGGCATGCCTGTGAACGCAGGAAGCTATCGGATGTATGCGGTGCCGGGTGCAAGTTCGTTCAAGGTTTTTCTTAACTCGGAGTTGGGCGTAAACTTTGGTGCTGCCGGAGATGCCGATCATGCGTTGGATGTACTTTTTGTTGATGTGCCCGTTCAAACTACCGAAGAAACTGAAATGTTTACCATACGCTTTGGAAGCGACTCCAC
>JAYVAI010000102.1:0-13549 GCA_043751075.1 Cyclobacteriaceae bacterium
CGTGTAAGCCTTGGGTCCGAGTTTGCTCGCATACAAATACGATTGCCCCCAATCACCCACCGTCATGGAATAGAAGTTTGGCTCAAAGGCTTTGTACTCCACAAACATTTTCCAATCGCGGGGCAGCGCGGCATAGATTTCCTGCAGGCCTTCGAGTGTCCGTTGAAATGCCTTTCTGAAATTTAATTGCCCCGGAAAGCAGGAACCATCGGACAACCAAACCGTAATTGATTTTGATCCTAACGCTTTGCCGTATTTTATTACTTCCACATTGTGATCAATGGCCTGCTGGCGGACTTTGGCATTTACGTGTTGCAGCGATCCAAACTTATAGCTAAGTTTTTGTCCGGGCTGATCTTGAAAGGTGTTTGAATTGACGGCATCAAACTGCAATCCATGCTCGGCTGCGAGTGTTTTTATTTTTCGTGTGCTGGTGGGAATATCCCACGGAATGTGAAGTGAGATTGCACAACTGGATTTATTAAGTGAATGCAACAGGCCCACATCCAAAATTTTTTCTTCCAGATTGCGGGGTTCACCGCCACCGGAAAACCTTCCGAAGCGTGTGCCGCCTGTGCCCAATGCCCAACTCGGTATCGCAATTTGAAAATCAACCAGCTTATTGACTACGCGTTTTGCAACTGGATTTTCGCTGACAAGCTGCTTTACTTTTCTTTGGTGTGAAGAGTACAGTTTGTCGTTGTGCTTTTGGATTTGGGTTTTATCTATTCTCATAGTTGTTGTTGTTTTGAACCAGTTGAACCACGAAGGGCACTAAGACTTGCCTATCGGTCAGGCAGGCACAAAGGTGCACGAAGGATGTCTTCGTGGTTCATAAGTTTACTTTAAATAAAAAACTTCACTCAACGGAACGCTCACCGGGGAATTATCCAGGTTGCTGTCCATAATATCTTTCATGTACGCCCACCACTTTTTCATCACGGGATGTTTGGGCAAAGAGTTCATCGCTTCCGGGTTCCTGATTTTCAAAACCCCAAAAAGATAATTCGTTTCTTCATCTAAGAAAATGGAATAATCTTCAATACCGGTTTGCTTAAGCAATTGTTCAAGTTCAGGCCAAAGCTGCGCATGCCTGCGTTTGTATTCTTCTTCCTTGCCGACATGAAGTTTCATTTTAAAAGCAAGTCGCTGCATTTTGCTATTGGTTATCTTACAAACGCCATTGCCACACCGCCATCTACATTCAACACATTGCCAGTGGATTTATTTAACAAGCCACCCACAAAAGCAAAACAGGCATTGGCAATGTCTTCGGGCAGGATCACTTCATTTAACAACGTGCGCTTGGCATAGTAGGCAGGCAATTCTTCTACCTTCACACCGTAGGCTTTTGCGCGGCCTTCGGCCCACGCACCTTCCCAGATTTTGCTATCCGAAATCACGGCATCGGGGTTCACCACATTCACACGGATTTTATCGGGGCCCAACTCCGCAGCATTCAATCGGCTCAAATGAAGTTGTGCTGCTTTCGCGGAACCATAAGCCGCATTGTTGGGCCCGCTCACCAGCGCATTCTTACTTACAATGTTCAGCACATCGCCACCCAGATTTTGCTTGCGCATAATTTCGACACCACTTTGTGTGACAAGGAATTGACCTTTCACCAAAATATCATACAATAAGTCCCAATCTTTTTCGGTGTGCTCTTCCAATGGTTTTGAAATAGAAATGCCGGCACAGTTCACCACAATGTCCACTCCACCAAAGGCAAGGGCTGACTGAGCGAATGCTTCTTTTATGTTTTCCGTCTTCAATACATCCAACAGCACAGCGGTGAAAGTATCTTTACCATATTTTGTTTTAAATTCTTCGCCTGCTTTTGCGAGCCGGTCGGCATCGTTGTCGTTGAGGATGACGCACGCACCTTCTTCAATAAATTTCTTAGCGATCCCTTTTCCTATTCCCCCTGCACTGCCGGTGATCAACGCAATTTTTCCCGTAAGGGGTTTTGGCTTGGGCATGCGTTGCAGTTTTGCTTCTTCCAATAACCAGTATTCGATGTTGAATGCTTCCTGACGGGGCAGCGAAGTATATTCCGAAATGGCTTCTGCGCCTTTCATCACGTTGATGGCGTTGATGTAAAATTCTGCGGCCACGCGGGCTGTCTGTTTATCTTTGGCGAAGGTGAACATGCCCACGCCCGGATAGAGGATCACCACGGGGTTTGCATCGCGCATAGCCGGACTATTTGAATGTTTGCAGGTGTTGTAATACGCGGCATACATTTTTCGGTACTCTATAAACGCAGGCAGTAATTTTTCTTTGAGGGCTTTTGGGTCAGATAGATTTTCGTCTGCGCTCAGCGTCAATACAAGCGGAGAGATTTTTGTGCGCAAGAAGTGATCGGGACAACTGGTGCCCATGGGAGCGAGCTTGATAAGGTCGGGCGAGTTGGTAAACTCAAGCACACGATCATCGTCCGTGAAGTGGCCAATCATACGTGTGTGGCTGGAACAAAGTCCGCGCAGCGTGGGCGCGAGTATGGCCGCTTGCTTGAGCCTGTCTTCCTTCGAAAGGCTTTTTAATTTTATCCCACCAAATATGGGCCTCTTCTTTCCGTAATTCTGTTCGAGATATTCGGCACATTTTTCAATTACCTCCAGTGTGTTCACATAACTTTCATACGCGGTGTTGCCCCAGGTGAATAAACCATGTGAGCCGAGCATGATGCCTTTGATGCCGGGATTTTCGTCCAAACATTTTTTCAGGTTCAAACCCAATTCAAAACCGGGTCGTAGCCATTCTACCCAGCCGATGGTTCCGCCAAATAATTCGTGCGTAATTTTCTTTCCGTCTTTTGCTGCCGCGATGGCGATGGCCGCATCGGGATGCAAGTGGTCAATGTGCTTGAAGGGAAGAAACCCGTGAAGGGGTGTGTCAATAGATGGGGCTTTGGAAGCTAAGTCATAAATGCAATGATTGAAGAGCTCCACCATTTCATCTTCACGTTCCATTCCCCTGTAAACATTGGAGAGGCTACGCAAGCGATCTACATATAAAGCAGCGAGGCCGCTTTTCTTCAGTGTACCAATGTCGCCACCGGAACCTTTTATCCACATGATTTCTGTTTCTTTTCCAGTGAGTGGATCTTTGGCGTTGGCTTTGCACGATGTGTTGCCGCCTCCGTAGTTGGTCAGGCGCAAATCGGCTCCCAGTAAATTGGAGCGATAAATTAAAAGTCCTACTTCGTCTCCGGCAAGTGTTGCGGCTTTGGCTTCATCCCAGAGGTAGCTTACATGTTTGAATTGTTTTTTCATATTTTGTTTTTTCAATTTTTATTAAACCACGAACCACTAAGGGCCTTCCTACCGGTCAGGCAGGCACGAAGGTTCACGAAGAAATTTTCTTTGTGTTCCTTAGTGTTTTCGTGTCTTTGTGGTTCTAAAATTATTTGATTGCGTTTCCATATCCTACCACTAATACTGAGAGAATTATGGTTGAGATTCCCAGTATGATCGTGGTTTTTGTTTTCTTGCTTACGCCTTTCCATTCTTTCAAATAAATTCCCCAGCCATTGGCGATCAAAATTATAAACGCCATGTGAAGTATCCATGAGCTGGCACCGTTTCCCAGTTTGCTTTCGCCCATGCCATAAAAGAAAAATTGGATAAACCACGTGGTGCCCGCAATGGCCGAGAACAAATAATTTTTTGCCAGCGGACTTTTCTTGTTTGTGTAATCGCCATAGGTGTTGTTGCGCGCATTGAGGATCATGCACCAAATGAAATTGGTGGTAAGGCCGCCCCAGAGCAAAACAACATACGTCACATTGTTTTGAAAGAGTGGGTTCAATCCCATGCTCACAGCCGTTTCGGCCATGGGCTTGCCGGCTTCAATACCAAAATTAAAACATGAACTGAGTATGCCCGAAGCGATGGCCACCATCAAGCCCTTCACAAGACTGAACTCGGCCACACTCTTTTTCTTTTCTTCTTCCGGCAATTCTTTTTCTTTCATCATGCCTGCACGGCCACTGATATAAATTCCTGTTAAGCAGAGAGCCACACCGAGCAGCACAACCTGGCCCCACGTGTTTGTCATCATTTCAATGATGCTGGTTTTTCCTTCGGTGGGAACAATCGCATAATAAATCGAAGGCACGATGGCACCGAAGGCAGAACAAAATCCCAGCACCACAGAATTTCCCAGCGACATGCCCAGGTAGCGAACACCCAGGCCGTATGTGAGACCGCCAATGCCCCACAGCACACCAAAGAGAACAGTGTATTGAATGGGTGATGCCGATGCGTTGCGTATGATTTCTGAAAAGCCGGGGAGTGTAAGCCATGCAGCCAGGGGCGGAACAATGAGCCAGGAAAATAATCCACCTATGATCCAATAACTTTCCCAAGCCCAGCCTTTTACTTTTTTGAAAGGCATGTAAAAACTTCCGGAGGCAAAGCCACCGATAAAATGAAAAATGACACCGAGGATAATTTGCATTACGAGTTTAGTTTAGTTGAGTCCTCAAGACCCCTTCAAGGGGTGTGTGACAAATTGCACTGACCAGTCCGTAAACATGGCATACATGGTTTATCACTCAATTTTTCGATTTTTTAAGTTTGTTGATATTGGTTTTCAATTGTTGATTTGGCACTTTTTTGTCTTGACACAAAAAAGTACCCACGCCAAAGGCATCCCATTGGGGGAAAAAGTCAAGACAAAAAGATGCTTCTCCCCGCATCCCATCGCACCCTCGCCTTTTTGTCAGGCCAGCGCACTAAAGTTTCAAAATAAAATATTCTCCACGGGATTTAGTTTATTTGTCACAAAGATTCCTATATCAATCCACTTAAATTGGCAAGTAGCAGGGTGCGATTTGTCATATACCCACTTCAAGCGGTCAGACGACTGTGGTAATTATTTTTGTTTCAGTGCTTCTGCAATTGCTTTCTCAGCGAGCGGTGCCATTATTTTATATCCTTCCAGGTTTGGGTGCACGCCATCGTACCCCAATTCTTTTTTCAAGCCGTTGCGTTCATCAACCATCGCTGAAAAATAATCGAGATAAACCATTCCGTTTTTGTTTGCAAACTCCTTGAGCATTTTGTTGAGAGTAACTACTTTATCAGCGGGCTCCAATCCGGGCCGCCAGGGAAAATCATAGGCAGGAAGTACGGATGATAAAACAACTTTGACACCATTGGCTTTGGCTAATTGTGCCATAGCAATAATATTGTCGCGGGTTTGCTCCAATGTCATCGGCCCGGTGTTGCCGGCAATGTCATTGATGCCGGCAAGTATCACCACTACTTTTGGTTTCAGGTCAATCACATCTTGTTTAAAGCGGATCAACATCTGTGGCGTGGTTTGCCCACCGATGCCCCGGTTGATGTATGGCTTGCCTTCGAAGAAGGATGGATCAGCTTTGCTCCATCCTTCCGTAATGGAGTTGCCCATAAATACTACACGGTTTTCGGTTGCGGTTGGCGTGGTGATTTTTTTATTGTCTTCGCTAAAGCGTTTCATATTGGCCCAGTCCATGGGAGGTTGATCAAAATTTTTCTTTATCCATCGCAGGCATGCATCTATCCATTGTTCTTTCGCCACCGGATTGACCATGCCATAACCGTGTTCACCTTTCTCATACAAAAATACTTCCACCGCTACTTTGTTTTGTTGCAGGGCAGTAACGAAGGCAAGTGTGTTGCCAACCGGCACCGCTTTATCGGTCAATGCCGATGTAATAAAAACAGGCGGTGTTTTGGAAGTCACTTGCAATTCATTGGAGTAAGTGATGATCTCTGCTTCGGGCATTCCGAGGTCTTTTGCTTTGGCTGAAACTTTTCCGGTGCGATACTCTTCTCCCGAAAAAACTTTTGTCCCAATCAAATTTTGACGCGAGCCCTGGTGCGTGAGGCTATCTGAAAAACTGATCACCGGATAATTCAGGATCATGAAGTCGGGGCGCAAACTGATGTTGTTTGGGTTTTCAATTTTCGCTGAAAGAAAATGTGTGCCCGCTGTGGCCGCAAGGTGCCCACCTGCCGAAGAGCCCATGATACCTATCTTGCTGGGATTGACGTTCCATTTTTTCGCCTGCTCGCGCACCACTTGAATAGCCCGCTGTGCATCTTGAAGTGGCCCGATGCTTTTATCTTTCATGATGCCCCCTTTTGGCAAACGGTATTTTAACACAAATGCGGCAATGCCTTCTGCGTTTAATCGCTTCGCTACATCATACCCTTCATGGCTGATTGCCAAAATGGAATATCCACCACCCGGACAAATGATCACCGATGATCCTGTTGCCTTTGCAGGATCGGGCAAGAAGACAGTGAGCGTAGGGCGGACAACTCCGTTTAGAATATCAATTTTATTTTTTCCCACCCCCTTGGTCAGTGTGGTGTCAAGGGGTGTTGAGGGTTGTTGCGAATTAGGAATAGGACCGTTGTACAATGGAATTTCCTGTTGTGCCTTTGCGGATAGGAAACAAACAAGTATCAGTAGGGTGGTGATTGGTTTTATCATGATGAATGAATGTTATGTTTAATTTTTTTTGGTAAACTTTGTCAAGTTATCGAAACATCTCATTTAAGATTCTGTTATCAGCTTTATCACTTGGTACTTTTTTTTCTTGATAAAAAAAAGTACCAAAAAAAAGTCAAGACAAAAAGATGCTTCCTCCCTCATGCCAACACATCTGCCACTCCCTTTTAGCAATGATACACCACAATGAGGTAGTCTTTGAGAACAAATTTGCTTTTTGCTACCTGTCAATTCTTCCAATCTTATAATTTTTTGATCGCTATGTTCCTATATCGGTGCGTGGCTCCCGGCCGCCACGAACTTAGTGGCATTCCTTTGCTTGCAGCAGGAGAGTACGTGGCCGTCCAGTGGCACTGCAGGGCGATCATACCCTCAGATGCCCCGGCAATAAAATCATTTTTAGTTTGAATAACCTCATACATCTGTACTCCATTGATCCAAAGTGTGATGTGCGGTATTTCGCCTGTCATTTTTATCCTAAACGAATTCCAATCGTTGGCTTTCCATACCTTTTTGTACTCTTTGGCAGAGGCGGGATTGCTCACGGGAATCCGCTCTCCCACCAGGTCACCGGTGTTGCCGGGCAGTACCAATTCGATCTGATAGGCAGAGCCACCTTCATTTGAGCGGAGAAAAATTCCTCCATTGGCGAATGAATCGATTTTGATTTCCATGTAAAGATCAAAGTCGCGATAATTTTTATCTGTCAATAACAAACCACCTTGTCCAAAAGGCTGCTGGCTTGCAACAATAGCACCGTCCTGCACAAAAAAATTTGGGGTAGTTCCCTGGTGTGTACTTCTGCTCACATGCCAACCTTTCAAATTCTTGCCATTGAACAGCGGTGCAAAGCCATCAGGCACTTGCGCCTGGCACATTGCACTCTGCACAATCATTAAAATAAGGATACATCTCATTTTCTTGTTCCTTCTAAACTTCCATGCTGAATTCTAAATTCAAATTCAAAAACAAAAACAAAACTATATTCTAAATTCTGACTTTAAACTCAAACCCTTCCTAACTCTTAAATTCTGACTTATGACTTCTAAATTCTGACTTCAAATTCAAACGCAAATTAAAACTCAAAACCAAAATCAAACTCCTCCTAACTACTATCTCCTAACTCCTTACTCCTATTTCTCCATCACCAACCTAAACCCCACATCATATTTACTTCCTGGCCCTGCTGCGTGCGTCATGTAGGTAGCGTTTTTCACATCGCCATAAAACGGAGCACCCTTCAACACATGTTCTTTTCCTTTCGCGGGCGGCACCGGATCGGCAAACATTTTTTCATTGTAATAATCATCCACCCATTCCCACACGTTGCCAAGCATATCATACAAACCCCAGGCGTTTGGTTTTTTTTGTCCTACCGGTTGCGTGGTTTGCTTTGCTATTTGTGCTGTGGCATTTATTTCACTCCATGCAATATCATCCTCTGCCCCGGCCCGCGCTGCATACTCCCATTCAAACTCGGTGGGCAGGCGATAGATGGCTTTTCCTTTTTCGAGCTGATTCAGTTTTTTGATGAACGCTTGTGCATCCTTCCAGCTTACGCTTTCCACCGGATGTTGATCGGCACCACTCACTTTGCCTTCCTGAAAGTAGGAAGGATTGGTGCCTATTACTTTTTTCCATTGCGCTTGTGTTACTTCAAACTTACCGATGTAAAATGATTTTTGAATTGAAACGGTGAAACCAGGCAGTGATGCCTTTTTCGCAAGTTCATCAGACAACTTATAATCGGCATCCGGTAAAACAGGTATTCCCATATTGCCCGATTCTTTGGTCATGTATTGTTCTATGAAACCATATTTGGTTGTGGTGGGTTGAAATTTTCCTACCACCATGCTGCCAGGTTGTATTTCCACGAACTCGATCCCGATGCTGTTTACATACGTTTTTCGTTCTTGTGCATTGATCTGTATGGCGAATAGCGCAATGAATAAGGTGAGGCAAAGGTTTAAAATTTTAGTTCGCATCGAGGCGTCCTGACACCTTAAAGGTGTCTGACGCCTTATCGCTGCGTAAGTACAGATTTTAAGTGAAGCCATGATCAGTTTTTCATTTCAATGGATGACAATGGAAATAGCGATTCTTCCGGTTTGGCTGTTTCGTTTTTGAACAAGAAGTAAACCGAATGAAACCCTTTAATTTCTTTTTTAAAAATTATTATCGAAGGGATTGTAAACGAACTCTTGTCCGATCCGGGACCAAAGAATTTTGACATGTCCAATGGCGGAAGTGTTTTGTCAACGGCAACTCCTTTTTCGGCACTGCCCGGTGGTGGCGCAAATGCCCCCCGATAACGCACATTAAATTGCTTGGGCATCAATTCCGTTTCTCCAATTAATTCCCCATTCTCCGAATCGAGGCGAACTTCAATACTTCCGCCTTTATAAATATCATAGAGGTGCCAGTTGGGCTGAAATAAAATTTGTTTGATCCCCGTTAGGTCAAGATCATTGAACGCAATGAATGAACTGGGCCTGGCCGTGAGGAAAGTGTATTCATCCAACTGATCGCGAATGGTGCCCTGTTGTATTTCGGCATTCACCGGAATCAGCTTTGGACTTTTAAGAACGACCACCGATTCGGAAGCAAGCGGTGGCAACTTGGCGTTCCCCTTATCCGCGTAAGCCGCTCTTAAAATAAATGAACCCTTTCCGTTGTCCTGGCCGGGAACCTGAAATTTGAAATCTCCGGCTACAGGCAATCCTATTTTCTTTTCATGATTTAAAATGAAATTGACAATTACCCGTGCATTGGCTGGTGTAATGGTAGGATGGGCTGGCATAGCGGTCTCCAAATTCCACACACCCGCACTGCCACTTCTTATTTTGACGATCAGCATTTCCGTGGCGTTGGAATTTTGTTTATGGCGCGATGCGATTTGCGAGAAGGAAGGACCAATACCCTTTTCTTTTTCATTATGGCACGTGCGGCAATCACTTTGTGTCATCAACGATTTAGCAATGGCAAAGCGCGAAATTTCCGATTGTGCCACAGAGATGGCAGCATAATCAAATCCTTCCGACACGTAATCCATACTGACCGATACTTCTTCCGGTTGTATTCTTTTATCCTCTAAAGAGCCATCCTCTTTATCCGTCACGCTGGTTTTATAACCAACACGCGAGCCGCCAAAAAAGAAACTTTGATTTCCCTCAACGGTCAATTCAACGTGTGGTGGATCGTTGCCGGCAACTAATTGCACCGATGCAGAATTTGACAGCTGCTTTGAATCCGTAACGGTAAGTGTGGCCGTATAAACACCGGCTTGCTCTAAAATAAAATCTGGATTTTTCTCTTTTGACTCGAAGGAGTTATTGATCGAAGAAATTTTCCATTCGTAAGAGAGGCTATCATGATCGTAATCGATCGTGCCTAGCGATAATAGTTTGACAGTGAGCGGAACACTTCCACCGCGCTGGTCGGATTTTATTTGAACAACTGGTTTGCGATTTCCTGCATTATATTCGATACGCACCAATTGCGACTCCATAGCTGAGTTGGCCGTGTTGCCTCCATACTCCAAAACATATAAGTCTCCGGTTGGGCCAAACTTGATATCAATGGGCTGGCGCGGATGGTAGTTGGGAGCAAAGCGTTCCATCGATTTATAATTTCCGTTTTCATCCATCGCAATGGCCATGATCCAAAACCTCGATAAGTCGGCAGCCAACCATTTGCCTTCGTAATAAGAAGGGAATGGACGCACAGGGTTTTTGAAGTCTGATTGATGATAGATGGGACCACCAATCGCACACCGCGAACTCGATCCTACCAATGGAAATTTTTCTGAGGGCCGATAAGGATACGAAATGAAAGCCGGTTGTGCCGGTGGCAATTTGGTGAGGCCCGTATTGTTGCGCGATTTATTGATGGGCTTTGTTGGATTTTGTTTCGGCCCCGATGTATTGGTCACAAAATCAAAAATAGGATACGCATTATTCTCTCCAATGAAATAAGGCCAGCCAAAGAAACCGGGTTGCTTCGCCTGGTTCAGTTCATCATAACCCATTGGCCCTTTTTCAGAATCATTGTCGGCATCGGGCCCTACCTCTCCCCAATAAAGAAATCCTGTTTTTGAATCTACCGACACGCGCCACGGGTTTCTGTGGCCCATGTTATAAATTTCCGGTCGTGTTCCATCTTTTCCTTTCGGGAATAAATTGCCTTCCGGAACCGAGTAGGTTCCATCGGGCTCCGGGTGGATGCGCAGGATTTTTCCCCGCAGGTCGTTGGTGTTGGCTGCGCCACGCTGATCATCAAATTGAATCCGATCGGGGCGTTCGTCTGTTTGCGAATACAGCGAGTTGCCTGTGTTGTTGCCAATGGTGAGATATAAATTTCCGTGCGCATCCCACGCCATGCCGCCACCGGTATGACTTGTGTTTTCACGATCGCTGGCAACTTTCAATAAAATTTTCTTGCTCGATTGTATCAACGAATCGTTTATCAAGTCCCATCGGGCAAGAAAAAATTTGCTGATGGATGCATCGGCATAATAGAGATAAACCCAATGATTGGTTTTAAAATCAGGGTCGATGGTCATGCCTACAAGGCCCTGCTCACTGTGCGTGAACACGGGAATGTGTGCGATGGTTTTCATGTTAGCTTCAGTGGCACTCCACTTTTTTAAGGCACCACCCCGCTCGATGATCAGGGCTGATTCATCTTCAAGGATTTCAAACACCATGGGTTCATTTAATGTGCCGGGTGGGGCAACGACCACTGGTGAAAACCGGTTTTCTTCCGGCTTTGAATCTGATACTTCTTCCGGGCCCTGCTTTTCTGTGCAGGAAACAATAAGGAGCAAAACAAAAATGCATGAGTAAGAAACTCTTGGATCAATCATTGATTGCCTGATAAACAAGTGCTTTAAATTTATCTTCTACATCGCTGTGAGAGCCCCACATCTGCCGATATAAAAGAACAACCATGTCTTCTTTTGGATCTACCCAATAGATAGTTGCGAATGCACCACCCCACCAATACGTGCCCGCCTGATGCGGAAGCAGGCTGCTTCCTCTTTCTGTCACCACTCCAAAGCCCAAACCAAATTTATTTTCATCGAGGTTCAAATCACCAATCTGGTTCATGGTCATCAAGCGCACCGTGTTGCGGCTCAACAGCCGGATGCCGTTATACTCCCCGCTGTTCAACATCATCTGGAGAAAGATGGCATAGTCATAAATGGTAGATGACAAGCCACCACCGCCTGAGAAATATGTTTTCTTGCGCAGGGGAAAACTCATATCACCGCCCAAAACTTTCTGTTGCTTTTTCAACCCGGTCGAGTCTTCCATAAAAAAATTCACCAACCGGTTTGCTTTTTCCTGGGGCACATTGAAGTATGTATCCTTCATGCCGAGGGGTTTGAAAATACGTTGGGTGAAAAAATCCTCCAGCGTCATGCCCGACCAAACTTCAACGAGGTATCCAAGCAGGTCGGTGTTGAGTCCATACGTCCAGCGTTCTCCAGGCTGATGCATCAAGGGAAGTGACCCCAAGCGGGTCATCGCAGCCGAGAGCTCATCGTTAGACACATCAAGGCCGGCCGTGATATTGTTTTTTGCATAGATGGAGTTGGCTTCTTTGCTGCCGATGGTCGCGTAGCCAAGGCCCGATGTATGGGTGAGCAAATCGCGAATGGTGATTTGCCTTTTTGCCGGAAGGGTGGTGTAGGTAGTGTCCTTGTCGTTGAACTTGTCCAACACGTTCGCATTGGCAAACGAAGGAATAAATTTAGAGACCGGATCTTCCAATAGAAATTTTCCTTCTTCATAAAGCATCATTACAGCCACGCTCGTGATCGCTTTGGTCTGTGAGGCAATCCTAAAAATGGCTTCTTTGTCGAGCGGTGTTTTGGTTTCCAGATCGTTGTAACCTTTCGCTTTGTAGTAGGCTATTTTTCCATGTCGGATCACTAAGGCTACGGCTCCATTGATCCATCTTTTGCTTACCCAATCGTTCATGGTGCTATCGAGGCGGGCCAAACGTTCAGAGGAAAAGCCAGCAGATTCGGGGGCAGCTTGCGAGATGGTCGATGATTTTTTCTCAGTTTGCGTGCTGCACGAAAAAATCAAAAGCAGCGAGAGGAGAATGGGGATGAAGCGTTTCATAGTTGGGAGAATTAGGTGTTCAGGTTTTGAAGTGTTCAAGTTACCAGATTTTTTTTAGGGGAGGATTTATCTTACACCAGATTTTTCAGTAGGGGACGTGGAGTTTTGTAGTCCTTTCAGGTTTCAGCATGAACTTAAAATAGTAGATTGACGTAAAGGAAATTAGCGGTATTTTTGCACACTATGCTCGGAACAGCTAAGAATTTTGATGTAATATGTTTTCAATTGAGGAATTTCTATCCAAAGTTGGAGAATCCCTTAAAAAAGGATTTGAACAGTTTATTAGCCGAAATCAGACAAATTTTGGTAGCTGATAAAAAAATCAAACCCAAAGTAAACAGTCTCTTAGGTTCAATTTTCAATCTTAAAGTCAAAGCGATAGTTTGGTTATTGCACGAGAATGAGCTTAATTTTTCCGACCTCCTTGAAGAGGTTATCCCCCAAATAGATGAGTTGAAGAACGATCCAAAGCTAGAAGTACTGGCTGAGAACATTCTTTTTGCGCTGCGCTGTAACCAAAGAGTAATTGAAGCGCTTACAAAAAATGATGCCTTATCAACGGACACGATATCAAGTGAAGTCTCAAAACTTGCACTTATAAATTATGAGCAATTTGTTACATCCATTGCTCTTGGCGTTCCAGACAATGATGTAGCACAAAAAATTATTGACTGGGCAAACTCGTCACTTTACATCGAATTTGTAACTGTGGCAGCTTCAATTATACACCAAGAGAAATTAAAAGTTCCCAATAAGGTAATTAATGAATTGGCTTTTATTGTTGCAGATGCAGCACAAGAGTATTCAGCAATTGCTATGGAGATAGGTTTATTAAAGCAGCATTCCGTTAAGAATCTATCACAAAATTCATTTGACCAAAATTTTGTTCAAGAACAAAAAGAGTTATC
>JAYVAI010000103.1:0-1890 GCA_043751075.1 Cyclobacteriaceae bacterium
TTTGTTGCACATTGTTTTCAAAATATTCGCCCACATAGTTGCGATACTTTAAGGGGCGATCGAAGGTTTCGTTTTCATTGACAAAAGCGGTCCACTGCCCATCGGCTTCTTCCACCATTTTGTCCAGCACATCCAGGTCATATTTTCCCCATAGCTCATACTGGCTTTTGGGCAGATCTTTGATCCGGTTGAGCCAAATAAAGTTTGCCGCCATTAAGTGGCCAAAAACCGAAAGTATTTTTTCGTCCGTTACCACCTGTTGCTTCAAACAACCGATCACCCTGCGGTTGGCCCACGCATTGTATGCGTACCATTTTAAAAAGAAATCCTTCATCGTAGATTTAGGCGATTTAAATACATGCTCATGACCCCATCAAAAAAAGAATTTTCAATTTACAAGGTTTCTTTGATAGTTGTGCTTTGCGCCATCGCTCAATTATCGCACGCACAAAAAAAATATCCCACCACAGACATTGAACCTTACTATGACCTCAATTTCACCCAGGCCGAGCGCGATTCGCTTTTAAAAGGGCTGGAGGATTATCAAAAATCCTATCAGGCCATTCATCAATACAAATTGAAGAACAGCACACCCATGTCGGTAGTGTTCGATCCCATTCCCATGGGCATGCAAATTGAAACAATACAAAAGCCTATTGATTGGGGGTTGCCCGCTACGGTGAACATACCATCCAACAAAGAAGCGCTTGCCTTTTATCCTGTTTACAAATTGGCCGTGCTGATCAAGAGCAAGAAAATTTCGTCCCTCGAATTGACGCAACTCTATCTCAAACGCATAAAAAAATATGCCGACACGCTGCAATGCTCCATCATGGTGTTAGAACAATCAGCGATCGCGCAAGCAAAAAAAGCTGACGATGAAATTGCAAAAGGAAAATATCGTGGCCCGCTGCATGGCATTCCTTACGGGATCAAAGACCTGCTGTCGGTGGAGGGGACCGAAACCACGTGGGGTGCAGCACCTTTCCAAGATCAAGTGATAAACGAAACGGCCACAGTGGTAAAAAAATTGGAAGATGCTGGTGCCGTGCTGATCGTAAAACTCACATTGGGTGCTTTGGCCATGGGCGACATCTGGTATGGTGGCGTAACCAAAAATCCGTGGAACCTGAAAGAAGGATCGAGCGGATCGAGTGCAGGCTCAGCTTCGGCTACCGTTGCAGGCCTTGTTGCTTTCGCGATAGGCACAGAAACATTGGGTTCGATTGTTTCGCCTTCAACCCGCTGTGGAGCAAGCGGACTGAGGCCAACGTTTGGAAGAGTGAGCCGGTATGGTGCGATGGCATTGAGCTGGAGCATGGACAAGATCGGGCCTATTTGTAGATCAGCGTTGGATGGAGCCATCGTGTTGAACACCATTCGCGGCACGGATGGGCTCGACAACCATGTGCGCAATGCAGCCTTTAATTTTTCGGGTAAAGCGGATATAAAAAAATTGAAAGTAGGATATCTCAAAGCGCAATTCGATGCAACCTATCCCACCAAAGCCAATGATCAAAAAGCATTGGAGGTATTAAAATCTTTGGGCATAGAGTTAGTGCCGATCGAGTTGCCAACAGCCATGCCCGTAAATGCCATCCGGCTGATGCTTAGCGCAGAAGCGGCTGCCTCCTTCGATGAGCTCACGCGCTCCAACCGCGATAGCCTGCTCACCGACCAAAGAAGGAACGCCTGGCCCAACTCGTTTCGCACGGCACGCTTTATCCCTGCCGTGGAATACATCAACGCCTCGCGCATCCGCTACGAACTTGTTCAGGCATATCATGAAAAAACCAAAGACTTTGATGTGATCCTGTCGCCCAGTTTTGGCGGCACACAATTGCTCACCACCAACCTTACCGGCCATCCGTGTGTGGTTGTGCCCAATGG
>JAYVAI010000104.1:0-13530 GCA_043751075.1 Cyclobacteriaceae bacterium
TTTGGGCCAGGCTTTATAAAAATCGGTTATTGCTTTTTCTTCGTAGAGTCTGCCTTTGTTATCGGCTTGGCATTCTCTGCTTTAAAGGCATCGTTCAATCCTTTAACTACATCTTGGGTTATGTCTATTGCCTTGCCTCCATAAAGCAAATCGCTATTGGGATCATATTTAAACACCACCTGCAAGCCCTTTGCTTCTCCATATATTTTTAAATAATCGGTAATCTTGCCATACAACTCTTCGTTCACTTTCGATTGGTCGCCAATGATCTCTTGCTCTAAACTGCGCTGGTACATTTGAAGGTTTTGTTGCTTTTTGCCCAGGTCTTCTTCCACGGCTTTGGCCTGGCCAATGGTCATGTTGCCCTGGTTTCTTTGGTAAGCAGTGATATCGTTTTGAAGGCTTTCGGCACGGTTTCTCAAGTCCTGATCAAGTTTTTTTCCTTTAGCTTCCAGCTTCTCTTTATTCACGTTGAAGAATTCATAATACTTCAACACCGAATCTGAGTTTATGTAGGCAAACTTGAGTTCGGAAAGGTTGGCAGCACCTTGCCCTGATACATCGGTGCCTCGGGACGAAAAATGTAAATAGTATAAAACGGCAACAGCAACAAAGAGCACGGCATTGAGAACTAACGAGATGTTTTTCATGAATAGGTTTTTAGTTAAGGGCGCAAATATATGCCACTATTCCACAAAACTTAATGCCTTTTGTAACAATTCAAGGTTTTGCCTCTTCCCCCTGGGTTTGAAAAGAAAAAAATGAAGGGTCGAGGGTCAGCTTATCTGAATTAAAATCCTGTATAAAGCCCTCGATTATTTTGGGGGTTACTTCCTCGATGTTCAATCCTACATCCAACCCAATACCACAGTCATAATGAAGGTCCAGGTCTGCGTGTTCTTTAACTTTCACATTTCCTTCTTCCTCCAGTTCCATCATTACTTCGGCCATGTAAAGGCCAATCTCTTCCTCAAGGTTATCTAATGGTTCGAGATTTCCATTCTCGTCTTCATCATACTGGATTTTTTTATACTGCGGAAAATGTTGCGCGGCTTTGTGTTCTGCCATTTCAAACAACTCACTTTCGTGCTGCATGCGCAGGGTGTAAAGAACGGTGTCAAACAGCACTTCCTTTCCATCGTGAAAGCCCAAGAAGTAAAAATGGGCAAACTCATCGGTGAGTTCATCTTCTACATCGTAGATAAATGATTTGCCCGATAATCGTATCTCTGCAATCAAGTCCTGCTGCTGCTGAAGCTGTGTATCTTGTTTATTGATTTTTTTCATGGATCAATGAATGTAGGCAAACTAAATTTAGTATCCACGGTTTTTCTATGATTATTGTAATCCTTTAAAAATTATTGCCTTATTTAAACCACTCGGCATACATGGGATAATTTCGGGCCGTGCGCACGATCACCTCTTTCATCTCCTCCCCTATTTCTTTTACTTTTTTGGCGGGCACACCAGCATACACAGTACCTGGCTCTACCTTTGTTTTTGGTAAGATAATAGCTCCCGCGGCAATCACAGAGCCCGTGCCAATCACCGCATCGTCCAGCACAATGGCACCAATTCCTATCAGCACGTTATCTTCAATTGTGCAGCCATGCACCACCGCATTGTGGGCGATAGAAACATTGTTGCCAATAACTGTTTTTGATTTTTGATAGGTACCATGAATGACCGCCCCATCCTGAATGTTGGTATTGTTGCCAATGGTGATTGAATTCACATCGCCCCTCACCACGGCATTGAACCACACCGTGCAATTGTCGCCCATAATTACTTCACCAACCACCACTGCATTGTCGGCCAAAAAGCAATTGTTTCCAAACTGTGGGGCAAAACCTCTTACTGATTTAATGATCGCCATATTTTATTTTGTTAATAATAATAGTCGCCTGGGGCTGACTAAAAAGTCTATCTGTCATCGCGGCCCTGCCTTTGCCGGCAGGCTTTGAGCTGCGATCTCTTTTTTATGTGCAACTAACGGGATACCTGGTCAAAGCCTGCCCGGTATGACACTTCGATGTCATCGCGGCCTTTGAGCCGCGATCTCATTTTTATGTGCGACTAACGGGATACCGGGTCAAAGCCCGGTATGACACTTCGATGTCATCGCGGCCTTTGAGCTGCGATCTCATTTTTATGCGCGACTAACGGGATACCGGGTCAAAGCCCGGTATGACACTTCGATGTCATCGCGGCTTTTGAGCCGCGATCTCGTTTTTATGTGCGACTAACGGGATACCGGGTCAAAGCCCTTGACAACTTTTAAATCTACCACAAATCTATCTGACAAGATGTCACCATTGTTTGAAATATAGTAAATTTGCGCTCTGAAATTGAAAATGGAGGATTTGATAGAAGATATTGGGGTTTTTGAGGATTCGAATTCTGGGTCGCTCGAAACCTTGCGGGTAACGCCCAACCAATACACAGGAAAACCGAGGAAACTATATATTGAGAGCTATGGCTGCCAGATGAATTTCTCTGACAGCGAAATAGTTGCCTCCATATTACAGAATGCCGGGTTCGATACAACTTCAGAAATTAACGAAGCCGACCTCATCTTTTTAAATACCTGCTCCATCCGCGAAAAGGCGGAACAAACCGTACGCAATCGCCTCCATCACATCAACGGATTAAAAAAGAAAAAACCAGACCTGATGGTGGGCGTGCTGGGCTGCATGGCCGAGCGGCTGAAAACAAAATTGCTGGAAGAAGAAAAAATCGTTGATCTGGTGGCGGGCCCCGATGCCTATCGCGACTTGCCTAACCTTATCATGCAAGTGGATGATGGCGATAAGGCCGTCAACACTTTTTTATCGCGCGAGGAAACCTATGCCGACATCAGTCCCGTGCGCTTAAACTCAAATGGTGTCACTGCCTTCATTTCAATTATGCGCGGCTGCGATAATATGTGTTCCTTTTGCGTGGTGCCTTATACGCGTGGGCGCGAGCGCAGCAGAGACCCATATTCCATTGTGGCCGAAGCGAAAGATTTGTTTGAAAAAGGATTCCGTGAAGTAACACTGCTTGGGCAAAATGTGGATAGCTATAAATGGAGTGCGGAAGAAAACAACAAAGCCCGGCTTGAAAAAAACAGTGCTGCACACGTGATAAATTTCTCTGCCTTATTAGAAATGGTAGCGCACGTAAGCCCCGCCTTGCGCATACGGTTCTCCACTTCGCACCCAAAAGATATTACCGAAGAAGTGCTGCACACCATGGCAAGGCACGAAAACATTTGCAAGAATATACACCTGCCCGCGCAAAGTGGAAACTCACGCATTTTGGAATTGATGAACCGTGGCTATGACCGCGCCTGGTATTTGAACAAAGTAGAAAGCATTCGCAAAATATTGGGCGAAGCGTGCGGCCTTTCTTCCGATATGATTACCGGCTTCCCCACTGAAACAGAAGAAGAGCATCAGGAAACCGTTACGTTGATGGACCGGGTAGAATATGATTTTTCCTACATGTTTTTCTATTCGGAGCGGCCCGGAACGCCCGCAGCCAAAAAATTGACAGACAATGTTCCGGTGGAAATAAAAAAAAGAAGGCTCACCGAAATCATTGACAAGCAAACCGAGATTTCATTGAGGCGCAACAAAAAAGATGTTGGAAAAATATTCAACGTACTGATCGAAGGCTTTTCGCGAAGGTCGGATGAACATTTGCAGGGAAGAAATTCACAGAACAAAGTAATCGTGTTCCCCATGGAAAATAAATCGAAAGGTGAATACGTCCATGTGTTGGTAGAAGGTTATACACGGGGCACGTTGACAGGAAAAATAGTTAAGTAGTATGGCCATCACAGATTCGGATATACAAAGCGTAAAGCAGCGATATGGAATAATGGGCAATTCACAATTGCTCAACAATGCCGTGCGTGTAGCCATGCAGGTTGCCCCTACCGATATGTCGGTGCTCATAACCGGTGAAAGTGGAAGTGGGAAGGAATCCTTTTCGAAAATCATTCACTTTCAAAGTGTTCGCAAACATGGGCAGTTCATCGCTATAAATTGTGGCTCCATTCCCGAAGGCACTATTGATTCTGAATTGTTCGGGCATGAAAAAGGTTCTTTTACAGGGGCTCACGAATCGCGCAAAGGATATTTTGAAGTGACCAATGGTGGCACCATGTTCTTAGATGAAATTGGAGAAATGCCATTGGGCACACAAGCCCGGCTTTTGCGTGTGCTCGAAAACGGTGAGTTTATTAAAGTGGGGTCATCCAAAGTGCAAAAAACCGATGTGCGCGTAGTGGCCGCCACAAACGTGAACCTGCTGGTGAAAGTGGAGCAGGGCAAATTTCGTGAAGACCTATATTACCGCCTCAGCACCGTGCCCATTTATGTGCCGCCCCTGCGCGAACGAGGAAAAGACAGTGAACTTCTCTTCAGAAAATTCGCCACCGACTTTGCCGAGAAATATCGCGTAAAGCCAATTACCCTTACGGAAGATGCCAAAGAAGTATTGTTGAAATACCGCTTTCCGGGAAACATACGCCAGCTTAAAAACTTGGTAGAACAGATTTCCGTGCTGTCGTCAGAAAATAAGGAGATCACCTCGGAAATACTCAGTCATTATATCCCAAAAGAATCAAACCTGCCGGCACTCTACAAAGATCAACATGGCCAGGACAATATTTCGGAGCGCGAAATACTCTACAAAATACTTTTCGATTTAAGAAAAGATATGAACGACTTGAAAAAAGTGGTGCTCGACAGCACCGCCAACCCTGCCCAGGCGCAGCAAATTTTAAAAGACAACTCAGGATTGTTCGAAGGCATACAGGAAGAAATAAAACCTTCGCACGAGCCATTGGTTTTAAACCTTAACTCAAATGACAAGGCCAATGGGCAGAACGAAGAAGAATTTCAGGACATAGCCCACGAAGCTGAAGACGATTCACTTTCTATTGTAAAGAAAGAAAAGGAATTGATCATTCGGGCATTGCGAAAAAACAACAACAAGAGGAAATACGCGGCCCGTGATTTGGGAATATCCGAGCGCACACTCTACCGAAAAATAAAAGAATACGAGCTTGAAGAATAAATTTCTAGTTGCCATTTCACTTTTGCTCGCTGGCACCACGCTTTCCATACAAAGTTGCCGCTACTCCATGAGTGGTGCATCTACCAATGCGGAAACCATACAGATAGATGATTTTTTTAACAACACCGATTTGGGCCCGGCCAACCTGGGTGCTACGTTCACCAACAAACTAAAAAATTATTACCAGCAGAATTCGAGCTTGCGCGTGGTGAAAGAAAACGGTCAACTTACTATGGAAGGCGTTGTGACCACGTACCAGATAAGCCAGGTAGCGCCAGTTTCAGGGGTGGGCAATTCTGGCGACCTGGCGGCACTCACCCGCCTCACTATTGCCGTTAAAGTAAATTATGTGGATACGCTCGAACCTAAAAATAATTTTAAAGATCGCTCTTTCAGTTTCTATGCCGATTTTCCCAATACGCAAGACCTTAATACCGTTCAGGAAAGCCTCGAGAAAAAAATAATGGAACAGATATTTATTGATCTGTTCAACGCCACGTTGGCCAACTGGTAAATCAGGGCATCTAAAAAGTCGCCCATAAAAATCATTTGAATTATACAGGGACTCTTCCTTCGTTAGCTCAATGCTAAACCTTAGTAGGGATAGGAGAGAAAGAGGGACAAACCTTATTACCTTATTGTGATTGGCTGACTAAAATCCAAGATAAGGTAATAAGGTTCTGGTTCTATGGCTTACCGTTTTCTATTAAGGTTCAAAATTTTCGATTGACAATTTGTCAAAATTATTTTGACAATTTCCCTAAACGATTCTTTGAACAGTTATTTTCTGACAAAAATCATTTTCGCAGCTAATTACCATCATGTAACAAGGTTGTTGGCTATACCTACTTTTAGTCTTATTAACAGACTTAACCCCAAGCCATGCAACTTGAAAAAATCCAGTACGACAATGCGATTGTCAAAGCCTTCATTATCGCCACGGTTATTTTTGGAATTGTAGGCATGACCGTGGGCCTGTTGGCCGCCATACAGCTTTTTTATCCGCTGTTCAATTTTGATCTGCAGTATGTAACCTTCGGCCGCATTCGTCCGCTGCATACCAATGCAGTGATCTTTGCTTTTGTTGGCAACGCCATGTTTGCGGGCGTCTATTATAGTATGCAGCGCTTGCTTAAGGCGCGGCTCTTCAATGACACACTTAGCTGGGTGCACTTCTGGGGCTGGCAGCTGATCATCTTGGCTGCTGCCATCACCCTTCCTCTGGGTTTCACCACGTCCAAAGAGTATTCAGAATTAGAGTGGCCCATTGATATTGCCATCGCCATCGTGTGGGTAGTGTTTGGCATCAACATGATTGGCACCATTATCAAACGAAGAGAAGAACACATGTACGTGGCCATTTGGTTTTACATCGCCACATTTGTTACCGTTGCCGTGTTGCACATTGTAAATTCTTTTGAGATTCCGGTGAGCCTGTTCAAAAGCTACTCGTGGTATGCGGGCGTGCAAGATGCCTTGGTGCAATGGTGGTATGGCCACAATGCGGTAGCCTTTTTCTTAACCACACCCTTCCTGGGGATGATGTATTACTTCTTGCCCAAGGCAGCCAACCGGCCTGTATATTCTTATCGCTTGTCGATCATCCATTTTTGGTCGTTGATTTTTATTTACATCTGGGCTGGCCCGCACCACTTGTTATATACTGCGTTACCTGATTGGGCGCAGTCGCTGGGTGTTGTGTTTTCTATCATGCTTATTGCTCCATCGTGGGGCGGCATGCTCAATGGGTTGTTTACCTTGCGTGGAGCGTGGGACCGTGTGCGTGAAGATGCTGTGCTTAAATTTATGGTGGTAGCAGTAACTACCTATGGCATGGTCACGCTGGAAGGCCCCCTCCTATCATTAAAAAATGTAAACGCCATTGCTCATTATACCGATTGGATTGTAGCCCATGTGCATGTAGGCGGCCTGGGTTGGAATGGCTTCCTGATTTTTGGAATGTTGTATTGGATGATCCCGCGCATGTGGGACACAAAATTATATTCACCCAAATTGGCCAACCTTCATTTTTGGATAGGCACGCTGGGCATCGTGTTCTATGCGTTGCCCATGTATGTGGCCGGGGTGGTGCAAAGCCTGATGTGGAAAGAATTTGCTGCCGATGGTTTTCTAAAATATCAAAACTTTTTAGAGACTACTACTCAAATTTTGCCGCTCTATATGTTGCGTGCGTTTGGCGGCTTCTTGTATTTGACCGGAGTGTTCGTAATGGTTTACAACCTGATGAAGACGGCCGCATCCGGAAAATTTATTGCCAATGAAGAAGCCGAAGTTTCGCCCCTTATAAGAACGGCTCACACGGGTGGCTACTGGCACCGCCTGCTGGAAAGCAAGCCCATTATTTTCACGGTGCTGGCCTTGGTGGCTGTTCTGATTGGTGGCATCATCGAATTGGTCCCCACGTTTTTGATCAAGTCCAACATTCCAACCATTGCAAGTGTGAAGCCTTACACTCCGCTCGAATTGCACGGCCGTGACATTTACATACGCGAAGGGTGTGTGGGCTGTCATTCGCAAATGATACGCCCATTCCGTTCGGAAGTGCAACGCTACGATCCCAAAGGGGGCGAATATTCGAAGGCTGGTGAATATGTATATGATCATCCATTCCTGTGGGGATCGAAACGCACGGGCCCGGATTTACATCGCACTGGTGGCAAGTATGCCGACAGTTGGCATTACCGCCACATGCTCACGCCACAAGAGGTGAGCACGGGCTCTATCATGCCCGCTTACCCGTGGCTGTATGAACAGGAAATTGACAAGAGTTCTACCGCAGCCAAGATCAATGCCCTCCGCACAATCGGTGTGCCGTACGAAGCTGGCTATGAAAATATCGCCAACGATGACCTTGACAAGCAGGCGCAACGGATGGTGGACAACCTGCAATTGGAAGGCTATGAGACCACCAAAGAATCGGAAATTATAGCACTGATTGCCTACCTGCAACGACTGGGGGCAGACATTAAAGCAGAAAAAGCGGCCACCGTAAACAAATAAAATCATGTACAAAAATATCCTTCAAGACATCGACCACATCGCCATCTGGCCCGTCATTTCGTTTGTCATCTTCTTTGTGTTTTTCATTGTGCTGCTTTGGTGGGTTTTTACTGTGGATAAAAAATTTATCAATGAGATGAGCCACAAACCTTTTCATGACGGATCGCAAAACTCAACGGAACCTAACCCAGAAGACCAATGAAAAAATTGATTTCGTTATTCTTCGCACTGATAGGCCTCCATACAATCAGCTATGGCCAGGCCGCTACCGATGCACCAACTGCTTCTATCTGGAACGATCCCATGCTTACCTTTTATGTAGCCATCGGTTTTGTGTTTGTAGTGGCCATGCTGGTGTTGCTGGTAGCGGTGTATATGCTGCAGGTAATAAAAATAATGACCCGGCAAGCGGCCCAACAAAAAGCCAAGCAGTTAGGAATTGTATATACAGAGGAACCTTCGTGGTGGTCAACCGTGTGGATAAAGTCCAACGATTTTGTTCCCTTAGAGAAAGAAGCGGACATCATGCTCGATCATAACTACGATGGCATCCGCGAACTTGACAATCATTTGCCGCCCTGGTGGAAATGGCTCTTTTACCTTTCCATTGTGTTTTCAGTCGTGTATATGATTTTCTATCACGTTACCGACACGCTGCCTTCAACCATTCAGGAATATGAAAATGAAGTTGCTGTAGCGCAAGAGCAGGCCAGAAAACTTAAAGCATCAAACCCGGTAGCTGCCATTGACGAAACCAACGTAACGGTGGTTACCGATGCGCTGGCCATTGCCGATGGCAAGCAGACCTTTTTGAACAACTGTGCTTCGTGTCATCGTAAAGATGGAGGGGGTGACATTGGTCCGAATTTAACAGACGAGTATTGGATACATGGCGGAGGCATAAAAGATATCTTTAAAGTGGTGCGCCACGGTGTGCAAAATACCAACATGATTGCCTGGGAGGGTTTTGTAAGCCCTGAAAAAATGCAAAACGTTTCCAGCTATATCCTCACATTAAAAGGTACCAATCCAGAGAATCCAAAAAAACCACAAGGGGAAATTTATAAACCTACGGAAGAAATAAAAACTGATACAGTAAAAGTGCAAGCCAAATTGTAACCAAATTTTTTCTCCCATGATAAAGAGTAACAACCGTGTGTGAAAGAAACATAAAATGAAAGAAGCAGGACAGACAAATTTTTATGAGTTCGAGGAGGAGTTTAGGGACACGCTCGCCACGGTGGATGAGCAGGGCAAGCGCGTATGGATCACTCCCAAAAAGCCATCCGGGCGATTGCACAATTGGCGCATTGTTGTTACCACAATTTTGCTATCCATATTTTTTGTGGGTCCTTTTATAAGTTTGAATGGAAGGCCCTTCATGCTCTTCAATTTTTTTGAGCGGAAGTTTATTTTATTCGGTCAGGTGTTTTGGCCGCAGGATTTTTTTCTGCTGGCCCTTACGCTCATTACATTTTTTGTTTTTGTGATTTTTTTCACGGTCGCCTTTGGCCGCATCTGGTGCGGGTGGGCCTGCCCACAAACCCTGTTTATGGAAATGGTGTTCCGCAAAATCGAATACTGGATTGAAGGCGATGCCAACGAGCAGCGCAGGATAAACAAAGACCCGTGGACAGCGAAGAAGGTGCGCAGAAAAATAACCAAGCAGATCATCTTCATGCTCCTCTCGATATTGATTGCCCACATAACAATGGCCTATCTGATTGGCGTTGATGAGGTGAAAGTTATAGTAACACAATCGCCCAGCGAACACGTAGCGGGCTTCATCGGGCTTGCCGTGTTTACAGGAATTTTTTATGGGGTGTTTGCTTTTTTTAGGGAGCAGGCTTGCATAGCGGTGTGCCCCTATGGACGGTTGCAAAGTGTATTGTTGGTGAAAGACTCCATCGTGGTGGCTTACGATTGGCTCCGTGGCGAGCCGCGTGGAAAACTAAAGAAACATCAGGCAAGCATTACTGAAAAACAAGGCGATTGCATTGACTGCAAATTGTGTGTGCATGTGTGCCCAACGGGAATAGACATACGCCATGGCACCCAATTAGAGTGCGTGAACTGCACCGCCTGCATCGATGCGTGCGATGAGGTAATGATCAAAATCCACAAACCACCAGGCCTGATCCGCTACTCATCCTACAACGCCATAAAAGAGGGAGCGCAGAAGGTGTTCACGGCCCGTATTGCCGGGTACTCAGTGTTGCTCCTCGCATTGGTGAGCTTATCCGGCTATTTTATTTTTACCCGTGCCGACATAGAGACCACCATCCTAAAAGTGCCCGGCACCTTATATACCAAAACAGACGATGGTCAGATAACCAATCTATACAGCATTGAATTTGTGAACAAAACGTTTGAGGATATTTACTTGGACGTAAAGATAGAGGAGCCACTACGAGCAACGTTCATGAAAATTGGAGACCCCGTTATCATGGTGCCACGGGAGGGAATACTAAAGGGTATGATTATGGTAAAACTTCCGGAAGAAGACATCACTTCCATGAAGATGGAGATTGAGTTGGGAATTTACCAGAAAGGAAAAAAGGTAGAAACGGCAAAAGCTAAATTTATCGGGCCTATTGTTAAGGGGAAAAAATTGGGTATGCTTGACGCAGAATCACAAATCATAAATCGCAAATCTTAAATTATAATCTATGAAATGGGTACTAACAGCATTTGTTCTTTTCGGTTTGTTCATTGGTAGCTTAGTGGTGATTTGTGTGCGTGAAGATGTTAACCTGGTGTCTAAAGATTATTATCAGCAAGAATTAAATCATCAGAGCAAAATCATCCAACAGGAAAATGCCAATCAATTGGCAGAGAAGCCACAACTTACTTTTGAAAACAATGCTGTGAAAGTGTTGTTCCCATTCTCATCCACTATTGAAAAGGGTGAGTTGCATGTGATGCGCCCATCCGATGACCGGCTCGACCACCGTTTTAAAGTAAGTGTTTTGGATGGCGGAAGTCAGTCGTTTCCTCTTACCACTTGGCAAAAAGGACTTTATCGCGTTAGCCTTACCTGGACCATGGAGGGCAAAGATTACTATTTTGAAAAGTTGATGATACTATAACTATGTGGTGGACAGCATTGATCATGGGTTTTGCAGGCAGCTTGCATTGCGCGGGCATGTGCAGTCCTTTGGCAATGGCTGTTACTAATCACAAGCCATTTCTTCTCACTAAAATAATTTATAACACAGGGCGGATATTCACGTATGGAATTATGGGTGCGCTGGCAGCCGGGTTCGGCAGTTTGTTCATGGTTGCCCCGTATCAGGGAATTGTTTCGCTTATCATTGGTTCTGTTTTCCTGCTGATGGGCATAGGTGCCATCGGTGGTGTGCACATTCCAATTGTTACAACTACCCTTACTAGTTTTACCACTTGGTTAAAGGGCCACTTTGCTTTTTGGTTAAAAAAGAAGAACAATACCGCGGTGCTTATCATGGGCATGCTCAATGGCTTGTTGCCTTGCGGGCTCACCTACCTGGCCATTACCTATTGCTTTATCATGTCGTCATCAACCGATGGCTTCCTGTTCATGATGGTATTTGGGGCAGGCACGTGGCCGGTTATGATCGCCTTCACATGGTTATTGGGCACCGGTTTTAGAAAAATAAAAATGAATTACCATATTGTAACATCGGTGGTGTTTATTTTGATTGGCACCTGGTTGGTATTGAGGCCGTTGGTTAACATATCTTCGGAGGCCCGTTTAAATTTGGTTGGGAAAAATGTTCCCACGGAAGTGGCTTGCCCTTGATTTTGAATTTGAATTGAATTATGTACTTTTAAATAAACCATTTTACTACTTAAATTTTGCGCCATGAAAAAAATATTAGTTCCTACCGATTTTTCTAAAACTTCCATTACCGCTATGGAAGTAGCCACCGAAATTGCACAAAAGGCCGGGGCCGAAATCACACTGCTTCATGTGGTTGAAGAAGCCACGCCAGAGTCGTATCGGGTAACAGGCGAATGGCAAACCAATGAAGATTGGAGCGACCGTTTGTTTACCCTTAAATTATTGGAGAAGGCAAAAGCCCAACTAGAAAAAATTGTGCTGGATCCACGGTTTGCTGCCGTTAAAGTAAATGGTGAACTGCGCCTGGGCAATGCGTTTCACGGTATGCGCACAATCATTACAGATAAAAAAATGGATTTGGTTGTGATGGGCACCCGGGGCCATTCCAAGTTTGAGGAGATGGTGATTGGCACCAATACCGAACGGGTAGTGCGGCACGCCAAATGCCCAGTGCTGAGCGTGCACAAGAAGCCTGCAAAAATAGATTTCAAAAATATTGTGTATGCCACGGCCATGCACAAAGACGAGGAGGTTTTTTCCAGGATCGTGAAGCGTACACAACAATTGTACAACTCCACGGTGCATTTGGTGCGGATAAACACACCCGGTGATTTTCAGCGCGATTTTGTGGTGAAAGATTACATGGAAAAATTCGCCAAAAAACTTGGCTTTAAGAATTACACCCTCAATATCTTCAACGATGTAAGCGAGGAAGAAGGCATCATCTATTTTGCCGAGAGCATTGACGCGGATCTGATTGCCATGGCCACCCATGGCCGCACTGGCTTTGCACACGTGCTGGCCGGCAGTATTGCCGAAGATGTGGTAGGCCACGCCAAGCGCCCGGTACTTACCATGGTAGTGAAACACTAAATAAGTAGTTAATCCCCAAAACGGGAGTGTCCACTTAGACGGGAAAATTTGAAGTACGAATGATGAATGTTCCTGCCTGCCGTCAGACTGCTGTCAGGCAGGGATTTTTGAATGTTGAAGGGCAAACCACTAAATAAATAGAGTCTGAAAACTTGACAAAGTAGGACTAAGTAAAACTTTCAAAATAACTTCCACATAAGGACTTGCTAAGTCTGGGCTAAACCTTAGTAGGGATAGGCGAGAAAGGGGGACAAACCTTATTACCTTATTGTGATTGGTTGAATAAAATCTAAGATAAGGTAATAAGGTTCTGGTTCTATGGCTTACCGTTTCCTACTAAGGTTCACAATTTTCGATTGACATTTTGTCGAAGTTATTTTGACAATTTCCCTAAGCATTTTTGACTTAAAAAAAGAGGCAACCAATAGGCTGCCTCTTTTTTGATACATGCGTTAGCTGGATAAGCTATTGCTTAATAAGTTGCCCTCGTATTTCCCCGCCTGGGAAGGCAGCAGAATGCAAGTTCACATAATAAAGCCCGGCATTTAAATCTGCCTCCTGAGCAGCGGTAAGAGCCACAGAAGTGTAGGTAATTGGACTGGCGAACGAAGGAAATCCAAAAACCACACCTCCTGAAGCACCAGCAGCAGCTCTGTGTATGTGGCCATTGGTAACCGTTGACAATGAATGAGTAACAGATAAGACGAAAATTTTGGTGGTCGTATTAAAGGCAAGTGTTGCAGTGC
>JAYVAI010000105.1:0-4895 GCA_043751075.1 Cyclobacteriaceae bacterium
TCACCTAAAATACTTCCTTTGGTTTTGGTGCTGCTGGGGTCAATGGTGAGTATGGCCACCCGCTTTGAATGTGAGGTCAGGTGTTTTCCGAGTACTTCGATGAAGGTGCTTTTGCCCACGCCAGGCACACCGGTTATGCCTATGCGCACCGATTTGCCTGTTGCCGGAAGTAAATTTTCGATGAGTTGCTCAGTCAATGCCCTGTCTTCATCAAGTTTGCTTTCTGCCAATGTAATGGCCTGGGCAAGCACAACCCTATTGCCGTGCAATATTTCATGAACGAAATCCTGTAAAGAGAGCCGATTAGCGGAAGCGTTTTTCAAAATGGTGGCGATTGATTGGGTTAAATTTCTAAATTTACTCTACAACTTCCTGATTTATGAAAAAATTTTGGCTCCAATGCCTAAGCATCACGGTGTTTGTGTTCGGCATGATGTGGGTGGTAAGCAAAATCACCGACCTGAAATTCTTTCAGGCGTTTGATCCTATCTCGCAGGCACTTACCGACTTTGAAATGACGGACTATGCCTTTTCCAATTTGAGGCCCGACCCAGATGTTGACCAGCGCATTGTGATCGTAAACCTGGCTCCTACCCGCGCACTTATTGCGCAGCAGATCATGAAAATGAAGCAAGATAAACCAAAGGTAATTGGCATAGACTCATTTTTTAATTGCGAAGGCGGGCTATACGATACCTTGAATTGCCCTCAACTATTGGACACCCTTGGAAACCTTATGCTGGCCAACGCCATTCAGGAAGCAGGCAACGTGGTGCTGGTTTCCAAATTGATGCAAACCAAAAAATTGCAAGCGGGAGAAGAAACCGATGTCTATGATTCCATCGAATACTCCGACCGCATGTTCAGCGAGCATGCCCTAAATGCTTTCGCCAGCCTTCCCACCGAGGCCGACTATCAAGAAGATGTGAAGCAATGCCGTTCCATATTCCCCTCCTTGATGGTAAACAGAAGAAGAGAGCTTGCCTTCAGCGTTGGCATGAGCATGCTGTATGATTCTGTTAAGACAAAGGGATTTTTGGCCAGAAACAAGATAGAAGAGATCATCAATTTTCGGGGAAATGTGGAAATCCAAGACACGCGCCTCGCAAGCCTTTCTTCCAAAGATTTAAGTACCACGCGCTACCCGATAATGTTCTACGCCATTGACTGGGAAGCGTTTCTTAACGATGAGTATGTGCACGACATTTTTAATAACAGCATTGTGATCATGGGCTCTCTGGGAGATTACTTTGGTGACCCCAGCTGGGACGATAAGTTTTTTACACCCTTGAACAAAAAAGTAGCGGGCCGGGCCAACCCCGATATGTTTGGCGTTGTGCTGCATGCCAATGTGGTTGCCATGATCATCAACGAAGATTTTGTAAACGAGCTCTCGCCATGGCAGAAATACAGCATTGCATTTTTAGCCTGTCTGTTTACGGTAGCCTTGTTTATTGTAATCGACAAAAAGCTCCCTACCTGGTTTGACGCCCTATCCGTTTTGATACAGGTATTTTTGATTTTGGCTACCTCCGGGTTGGTTGTGTATGGCTTTGCCAGTTTTGCATATAAACTCGATCTTTCACTCACCATTGCATCATCCGCGCTGGTGGGGCCCTGTTACGACATATTTAAAGGTTTCAAAAACCAATTTGCCATTTGGAGGAAAAAACGGATGCTTACCAATACATCGGAAGAGGTATTGACGAACTGATGTCGAAGTTGGCATGATTTTTCAGTATCTTCGTATTGTTAAAATTTAAAACACAATGAAAAAGGGAAGATTTTTAGCTTTAGTTGGTCTATTCATGTTGAACACAATTGTGCATGGCCAGGATTACGCGTTTCGCATACTTGCCAACAAGGGGGCGAATGAAATTAAGTCAGGCGACACCTGGCAGCCGGTAAAAACAGGTGCAAGTCTTAAATTGGGCGATGAGCTGAGGGTTACTGAAAATGCTTCCATCGGTTTGGTGCATTCTTCTGGCAAACCCTTAGAAGTAAAAAAGGCTGACACCTACAAAGTGGCTGACCTGGCCTCAAAGATGAGCGGAGGATCGAGTGTGCTGAACAAATACACCGATTTTATTTTGAGCAGCAACTCTGCCGAAGCAAAGAAAAACAGGTTGAGTGCCACCGGGGCCGTTCACCGTGGTCTTGAAGACATCAAGGTTTACCTTCCTGAAAACCAGAATGCAGAAATATTCGGCAACATTGCCTTTGTGAACTGGGAAGCAAAAGGTGGTGCACCTTATGTGGTATCTTTCAAAAACATGTTTGACGAAGAATTAGTAAAGATGGAAACGCCAGAAACATCGGTGCGTGTGGACTTAAGCGATCCCAAGTTTGCCAATGAAACAGCCATCCTTGTGGAGGTGAAGTCTAAAGCCGATGGCAAAAGCAAATCTGAGCAGCATCTGATCAAAAAATTATCGCAGGGCAGGCACGAGTCAATCAGGAAATCGTATGTTGAACTGAACAATGAATTGGGTACTGAAACCACGGAGTTGAATAAACTGATACAAGCCGCCTTCTTTGAACAAAATAAACTCTTCATTGATGCCATCACGGCTTATGAAGAAGTTATCAAAATGGCACCCGACAACACATCTTACAAAGAATCCTTTGAGGAGTTCTTGCTGAGAAACAAATTAAAGGTTGTGAAGTGAGAAATTACTTTTTAAAGGGACTTTGCAATCTTGATAAAAAAATTGAAAAAGCAGAAACGGAGAATTGCTTTGTTTGCCATTCGCAAAAAATCCTCGTGTAGTGTGATGTCATGGACAATTAAGATTTGACTTCATAAAAAAATGACGGACGACTTGACGGCCATGAAAAACAAAAAAGAGAAAGTCGGACTCTAAGAAATTAAATACTCAGTTTAATTCCATATCAAGAGATAGGTCAATCCTTCCGTTCGTCATTTTCTGCTGGTATTCCTTTGGGGATAGACCAAATTCCGATTTGAAACATTTTGAAAAGTAGGATACGTTGGTGAACCCTACATCGTACATTATTTCTGAAATGTTGTCCTCTTTATTCTTGAGCAGAAGGGAAGCTTTCTTAAGCTGGTATTTTTTGATGATGTCGTTGGCCGAAGTTTGAGTCAGCGATTTTAATCTCCGGTAAAGCTGTGATGTACTCATCCCGATTTCATCGCTGAGAACGTCAACGCTAAAATCAGGGTTGGCAATATTAACTTCAATAATGTTCATCACCTTCTTGATAAATTTTCCATCCGAATTTTCCGTGCTGTCAGTTTCGGGCGGTTGGGTGATGAGTTCGTTTTTCAAATAATAGGCCAATTCTTTTTTCCGCTCGATAAGATGGTCAATATTGGCTTCCAGAAATTCTATCTCGAACGGCTTGGTTATGTACACGTCAGCACCTGTGCGTATGCCCTCAATTTTTTGAGAAGTCAAAACCTTGGCAGTAACCAGGATTATGGATATGGGCCTTGTTCTCGGGTTTTCTTTGATTTTTTTGCATAATGCCAATCCATCCATCATGGGCATCATAATGTCACTCACCATGATTTCAGGCAAAAAATTATTCGCCTTCGCCAACCCTTCTTCACCGTTTTCTGCGCTGATGAAATTGTATTTGTGGTGGAGGCTTACGCGTATGAACTCAACCATGTCTTCACTGTCATCAATAATCAGAACCAATGGTTTATCTGATTCCAAATCGAACCGGTATGGCTTTCTGGAATCACCTGCTTCGGTTATGGGTTCCTTAATAGCCAATAGATTAATCTCCCCGTCTTCCTGAATTGTATCCACAGGAAAATGGGAATTCCCTAACGGCAACAATACGGTGAAGACTGAACCTTTGCCTTTTGCACTTTGAACCTTTATTTCGCCATGATGAAGTTTTATATATTCTGCTGCAAGCGCCAGCCCGATGCCGGTGCCAATTTCCATTTGTTTTGATTCAAGGGTTTGATAAAACGGTTCAAATATTTTAGGCATGTCGTAGGGGCCAATACCAATTCCCGTATCCGATATTTTTATTTCGGCAATGCCTTCTGGATAATTGTTGTTTTTTGGCAGTTGGTTCACCGACATACTTATTTAGCCTCCCTTGTTGGTAAACTTAAAAGCATTCGATAATAAATTAAAAAGCACGGTTTCAATTTTCTCTACATCCATCCAAATCTTCAATTCCTTTTCCAGTGTGGTAAAAGCAAAAGCAATTTTCTTCCGGTTGGCTTTGTCCGTAAACAAGGCATGGATTTCCTGACAGAAACTAACCAACTCAGTGGAAGTTACCTTCACCTGCAACGTATCGTTTTCCAATTTCCTGAAATCAAGTATCTGATTGATAACCCGCAATAATCGTTGCGAATTTTTTTCCGCCAGGGTTATCAGTTTAAGATTCTCCTGGTCAAGATTGCCTTGTTTCAGAATTTGATGAATAGGTGGAAGGATCAGGCTAATGGGTGTGCGCAGTTCGTGCGAGATATTGGTAAAAAACTGTTGCTTGGTTTTTGACAACTCTTCGATGTGCTCATTTTCCAGCTTCACAATCTTTAGTTCGTTCTTCAGGTGAAGCCGTATCAAATATATTCGCGAGGCGATAATAACAATACTGATGGCCACGATGGCATAAAGGAAAATAAACCAACCGCTTAATAACAGCGGGGGTTCAATATGGATTATTGCTGTTGCTTCTGCATGGCTCCACACACCGTAATTATTTGTGCCCCTTACCCGGAGCGTGTATTGCTTTGGCGAAAGGTTTGAATAAACGGCAAAATTTTTCTGGCCCGACACATAATTCCAATCGGTATCGAACCCATCGAGCTTATAAGCGTAAACATTCAGGGCCGGTTGCCAAAAATGCAAAGCAGAAAATTCGAAGGTGATAGACCGGTGCGCATAATCAAGCACGAG
>JAYVAI010000106.1:0-1883 GCA_043751075.1 Cyclobacteriaceae bacterium
TAATGCGATAGCCAACCACATAATAACTCATCACAAAAAGAAAATCGGAAAAAGCATAGAGCACAGAAAACGGAAGCCGCGAAAATAATCTTAGGAAAAGCATGGTGGCAAAATTAATCAATTGCCACGGGCTTAAGCCCGTGGTAATTGAACATAGTGCCTTTAGATTTCATTACTTTTGACACACAAACGAAGCATGAAAAACAAAGTTGTAATTATCACAGGTGGATCGAGTGGCATTGGTAAAGCCCTAGCCGAAAAATTTGGTGGCGAAGGTTCTAAAATCCTGATCACCGGAAGGAACAAACAAGAGCTTGACAATGCCGTAAAAGAACTTCAAGGCAAGAGCATTGTCATACATGGCTTTCAGGCCGATGTGAGCAAAGTAGAAGACAATCAGGCGATGGCCGAAGAAACCATCAGGCACTATGGCACCATCGATATTTTGATCAACAACGCGGGCATCTCCATGCGGGCTCTGTTTTCGGAAGTTGATTTGGAGGTAGTGAAAAAAGTGATGGACATAAATTTTTATGGGGTGCTGTATGCCACCAAATATTGCCTGCCCGAAATCACAAAAAACAATGGGTCAATTGTTGGCATCTCGTCCATTGCGGGTTATCGGGGCTTGCCGGGCCGCACTGGGTATTCAGCATCTAAGTTTGCGCTTAATGGTTTTCTGGAAGTGTTGCGCACCGAACTTTTGAAAACCGGTGTGCACGTGCTCACAGCCTGCCCGGGGTTTACGGCATCGAACATACGAAAGCGATCGCTCACCAAAGATGGACGCCAGCAAGGGGAGTCTCCCCGTGCCGAAGAAAAGATGATGACGTCAGAAGAATGTGCGCACCATATTTATAACGCGGTGGTTTCGCGCAAGCGTATCCTCGTGCTCACGGCCCAGGGGAAACTTGTGGTATGGCTAAACAAATGGTGGCCATCGCTGGCCGATAGGCTTGTGTATGACGTGATGGCGAAGGAGAGCAATGCGCCAGTAAAGTAGAGGTTCAAAAAAATTCGATAGCTCACTAACTGATGTTATGCACATCGTGCCTTAGTGTCTTCGTGGCAAAGTGAGGTGTACAAAATTAAATTTGAGCCACAACCTGCCTGCCGGTAGGCTGGGGCACCAAGCCACGAAGTTTCACTAGAAAAAACATTGAAATTCAATTTGGTTCATTCGTAACATCACTCAATGATTTGTCCAAGCTAAAAATAAAAGGCGCCAGATTGCTTTGCACGATCTGACGCCTGATTAGTGAGGAGGATTAACAACAGCCTCCTTAAGCCGCTTTCGAAAGTTTGTCTTCTTTGATTTTATTCGTACGCACTTCCTTCGATTGGAGATCAAACCATTTTACTTCAATCAAATTCGACTTGAGATATTTAAGAACCTCCATCACCTTGCCATCCACTTTGCTGCGAACCCGCTCGCCTTTTCTAAATAACTTTCTCATTTCAATTATATTAAATATTACGGTTTTGATTTACCGCCTACTGCTCCCGATAATTATCGGGACTGCTTACTGCCTACTTTTTATATCCCTACATGCGCATGGCGAATATATACTCACGCGGATAATCTTCATACACTCCCGCTATGGTTAGTAAGTCGCCAGTTTTCTTTTTCTTTAAAATTGCCTCCACTTCCTTCACCGATTTTACGGCCACATCATCAAGGTGTGTGATGATAAACCCTTCGCGCATATCGGTGTAACGTTTTATCTTTCCGTTGGTGATAGTGCCCACCTTCACACCATTGGCAATATCCAATCTTTTCAGTGTTTTGCTATCGATGTCTTCAAGTTCCCATCCCAACACAGCGGCTTCTGTTTTTTCTTCCCGCTTCACTGCGGTTGTTTTTCCTTCCCGGTTTTTAAGTG
>JAYVAI010000107.1:0-13494 GCA_043751075.1 Cyclobacteriaceae bacterium
TTTAGGGAGATACGGTTAAGGCGTGAAAAATTTTCAGCTGCGTACCCAGCTCTTTTTCGACTGTGGTCTTCGTTGAAGCTCACATCAAGGGACCAGTGCAGCGAGTTTTCAACACCCCAGTGGCCCCGTACATAACCATTCAGATACTGGGCACTCAACAATAGGCTACTGATAAAGTAACGTGTTTCCTTTTCGGTCTCTGTGGTGGTTTTGTTATAGCGCTCCGATTCTATCTTGATCAAACTATTCAACCCGCCCCATTGATCTTTGCCTTCGATCAGTGATAAGTCGCGGATCACTGAGCAGGTACGTTTCTCTACCCGCCCGTGCCCTAGATCGTTCTCTTGTGCCACCGACCCGACAGGGAGAAAACGAAAGGACTCTTGTACTTGATCGGAAAGTGTCCCCTGGTTGCCCTTCAAGGCCAGTACATAGTCCGCTTCCTTTTCTACAATGGCAGCCGCTATTTCTTTCTGGCCACTCGATTTTGCTCCTTGTTGTTTTTGTCACACTTGGCTTTAGGAAAAGTAAAGCAACGCATAGAGGTCAATACCAATTGATCAAGTTATCACCTCAAACCCTGCATAGGGCACCAACACTTTTGGGATCATAATTCCATCTTTGGTTTGATTGTTTTCCAGCAATGCCGCCACAATACGCGGAAGCGCCAATGCACTGCCATTGAGCGTGTGCAGCAATTGCATTTTGCCATCTTTGTTTTTGTAGCGCAGTTTTAGACGGTTGGCCTGAAAGGTTTCGAAGTTGCTGACAGAACTCACCTCCAGCCAACGTTGCTGGGCGGCAGAAAACACTTCCATGTCATAGGTAACAGCAGAATTGAAACCCATGTCGCCACCGCACAATAAAAGTTTGTGGTACGGCAACTCAAGTTTTTCCAAAAGCCCCTGCACATGCAAACACATCTCATCCAAAATACGATACGAGTCCTCCGGCTTGCATATCTGCACGATTTCCACTTTATCAAATTGATGCAGTCGGTTGAGCCCGCGCACATGCGCACCCCAACTGCCTGCTTCTCTGCGAAAGCAAGGTGTGTATCCCACATTTTTTACAGGCAGGTTCTCTTCATTTAAAATTACATCGCGATATAAATTTGTGATGGGCACTTCGGCTGTGGGTATCAGGTAAAGTCCATCGGCATTCGCAAAATACATTTGTCCTTCCTTGTCGGGAAGTTGGCCCGTTCCATAGCCACTTGCTTCATTCACCAAAATGGGAGGTTGTATTTCGGTATATCCGGCCTGGCCCGCTTCGTTCAAAAAGAAATTGATGAGCGCGCGCTGAAGCCTTGCACCTTTGCCTTTATACACCGGGAAACCTGCCCCTGAAATTTTTATGCCGAGATCAAAATCTATGATGTCATATTTTTTTATCAGCTCCCAATGGGGCAGCGCATCCGATGGCAATACGGGAATGATGCCATGTTCTTGTACCGTTATATTGTCCTCCGCGCTTTTTCCTGCCGGAACGATGGCGGCTGGCACGTTGGGGATTTTATAAAGAATATCGAGTTGCTTCTTTTCAAATTCGGTAAGGTTTTCCTCCAATGCTTTTACTTTATCTTTATCTAATGCAATAGCGGCCCGCATGGCGTTGGCTTCATCTTTATTGCCAGACCTCATGAGGTCACCGATTTTTTTTGAATCTGTGTTCGACTTGGCTTTTATTACGTCCAATGTATTTTGGGTTTCCCTTCGCAAGCGATCATTTTCAATAACTTGTTGCACCAGGCTCACGGCATCGTGAACGTTTCGTTTTTTTAAACCATCTAAAACTAAATGGGTGTGTTCGCGCAAAATCTGAAGTGTTAACATACTTTATATATTGAGGTGCCAAAATTAGCCAATAATTTTTTGTCCGAATTTGATTTGATTCGATTTTGAACTATACTTGCACTATCATCGCAGGCCGATCAGGCCGTCAACGATATAAACCCTGTACTTACGATCTCTTTTTTCAAACGTCTATAAATGTTTTTGATTTTTGCTGTCTATCAGCATAGAACAATGCAATAAATTTTCTTTTACTATCTAATCTTTTTTTAAACTCACATGCACACAATTGATGACCTGAATGTCAGGCTGCTTTCTGAATTAAAGGAAATTGCAGAAGGCTTAGGAGTGAAAAACGCAAAAAAACTTGCTAAGCAGGACTTGGTTTACAAAATCCTCGATCAGCAGGCAATTGGCGGAGAGCCCGAACGATCGGCCCCTCAAAAAAATGTTTCTAGTGAACCTGAGCGCAAAATGCGCCCCCGCAGAAGGGAAAATGTTGCCCCGGAAGTTGCCGCCATCTTGCCAATGGAAGAAGATAAAGAACTTGGCAATGACGAAATGACGCAAAACAGCAGCATGGACGTGGAGGAAACCAAAGGCAATTCCAACTTTGACGAAGCACCCGAAAATTTACCCGTTGCCGAAGTGGCGGAAACCGCACCGAAAGAAACACGTGAAGAAAGGCCGTACCAAAATCCCAATCAAAACCAACAGCCCAGAAAAGAAAACCTTATCCGCGATTTTGATGGCGTGGTTTCCAATGAAGGAGTGTTGGAAATAATGCAAGATGGTTATGGATTCCTTCGCTCATCCGACTACCACTACTTAGCAAGCCCCGATGATATTTACGTTTCGCCATCACAAATAAAATTGTTTGGTTTAAAATTGGGCGACACCGTAAAAGGACAGATACGGCCACCGAAAGAAGGCGAAAAATATTTTGCGTTGCTCAAAGTGGACAGCATCAATGGCAAGACCACCGAAGAAATTCGTGACCGTGTTGCATTTGAATATCTTACTCCGCTTTTCCCGGAGCAAAAATTAAAGCTCAGCACCACGCACGATAATCTCTCGACACGCATATTGGACCTTTTTGCTCCAATCGGAAAAGGACAACGCGGTATGATAGTAGCCCAACCTAAAACAGGCAAAACGGTGCTGTTGAAAAATATCGCCAATGCAATTGCCGAAAACCATCCGGAAGTGTATTTGATCGTGTTGCTCATTGACGAGCGGCCCGAAGAAGTTACCGACATGGCCCGCAGCGTAAAGGCCGAAGTAGTGGCTTCTACATTTGATGAGCAAGCCGAGCGTCACGTAAAAGTTGCCAGCATTGTGTTGGAAAAAGCAAAACGCATGACCGAGTGCGGCCACGATGTAGTGATCCTTTTAGACTCCATCACGCGGTTGGCGCGCGCGTATAACACGGTTGTTCCATCTTCCGGAAAAATCCTTTCCGGTGGTGTGGATGCGAATGCGTTGCATAAACCAAAACGCTTTTTTGGTGCTGCGCGCAAAATTGAAAACGGTGGCTCGCTCACCATTATCGCCACAGCACTTACCGACACAGGTTCTAAAATGGACGAGGTTATCTTCGAAGAATTTAAAGGCACTGGCAATATGGAATTGCAATTGGACCGCAAGCTTTCCAACAGAAGGATGTACCCTTCCATAGATGTTACTGCTTCGGGCACCAGGCGCGAAGATCTGTTGATGAAAGAAGAAGAACTTCAGCGCGTTTGGATCTTGCGCAAGTTTATGGCCGATATGAATTCTGTAGAAGCGATGGAGTTTTTGCAAAGCCGCATGAAAGGCACCCGCAACAATGAAGAGTTTTTGATGTCTATGAACGGATAATCAATTTGAAGATTTGAAAATTGGTTGATTTGAAAATGAATGTGATTTGGTTCAAGCACCTTTTCACTGACCCAAAATCCTCAAGTCTTCAAATTTCTTTTCTTCTCGTGAAACGCCCCTTTAAACTCCGGGTCGTCATAGCGTTTTTGGCGATCAATCTCACGGGCCATTTCCTGTTTCTCCTCTGAAGTGGTTTCGGCTATCGCTACACCCGCGGGCATTTTCCTTACGGGGATTTTCTCTCTAATGATTTTTTCTATCCTGCTGATGTGATATTTTTCTGAATCGGTAACAAACGTGATGGCCTTTCCTTCCTTAAAAGCCCTGCCCGTGCGGCCCGTGCGGTGCACATAGTCTTCATAAATAATGGGCACATCAAAATTGATCACATGCGAAACATTGGTTACGTCAATGCCCCGCGAAGCCACATCGGTGGAAACCAATATCCGCAACTTCCCTTCTTTGAATTCATTCATCGCATTGATGCGGCTATTCTGACCCTTGTTGGAATGAACCACTTTTACTGGCCCCAATTTTTTTCTCTCCAAAAAATGAAACACATTGTTAGCGGCTGCTTTGGTGCGCGTGAAAATCATCACCCGTACAAAATCCAGTTCCTTAGCAAGGAGATATTCAAGAAAATTGATCTTGGTAATAAAGTTGGGAACATAGTACAGTTCCTGCGAAACTTTTGTGGCCACTGTGGCCTGTGGGGTAATTTCTATGCGAACGGGAAACTCAATAAACTCGCTCATCAGCCTTTCCACTTTTACCGGGAAGGTGGCAGAGAACAAAAGGTTTTGTCGCTTGGATGGAATCACTTCGAATAATTTTCGGAGCTGCGGCATAAAGCCCATGTCCATCATGCGGTCGGCTTCATCCAACACCAAAGTTTTTGTCTGCTTCAATACAAGCTCGTTGCGTTGATACAATTCCAACAGGCGGCCCGGTGTGGCAATCAGCAAATCAAAACCTTTTTTTATTTGTTCTATTTGCGTTTTGGGGCCCACGCCTCCATAAATGGCAACTATGCGCAAGTCGGTATATTTCGCTAAGGCAGTTGCTTGCGCAGAAACTTGTACCACAAGCTCTTTGGTGGGCACCAAAATAATTGCGCGCGCATCGTGGCCTTGTGCATATCGCAGCTTCATAAACAACGGCAACAGATAAGCAGCTGTCTTACCGGTTCCGGTTTGGGCAATGCCAATTACTTGCTGCCCACCAGAAATAAGGGGGATGCACTTCTGTTGCACCTCCGTTGGCTGTTGAAACCCTGATTCAGCTACCGCATCAAGCAATTGCTTGTTTAGATTAAAATCATTCCAGGTAGAATTGCCCACAACTTCTATTTTTTATATTTACACTCTAAACAAGGTAATGAACTCCACCCTGATCACGAACGCGAAGGTAGTCAATGAAGGCAAGGTCTTTGAAGGCGATGTGCTTATAAAAGGACAATTCATTGAAAAGATTGATGCCCACATCAATGTGGCAGCCCACCAGACTATTGATGCGCAAGGAAATTTTTTGTTGCCCGGTGCCATTGATGACCAAGTACATTTTCGGGAGCCGGGGTTAACGCACAAAGCTGCCATCTACACCGAATCGCGGGCTGCTGTGGCAGGAGGTGTAACCAGTTTTATGGAGATGCCAAACACGGTGCCGCCAGCGTTCACACAAACCTTGCTTGAAGATAAATATCAAATTGCTGCACGCACTTCGTTGGCGAATTACTCTTTCTTTATGGGTGCCTCCAACCACAACCTGGAGGAAGTGCTGAAGACCAACCTGAAAAATGTATGCGGACTAAAAATTTTCATGGGCTCATCCACAGGAAACCTGTTGGTGGATGACTCAAAAGTTTTGGAAGGATTTTTCTCACGCTTTCCATCTCTCATTGCCACTCACTGCGAAGATGAAGCCACGATCAGAAAAAACACAGAAGAATTCAGGCAACGGTATGGTGAAGAAATGCCCGTGACGTATCATCCGCTGATACGGAGCGAGGAGGCGTGTTACAAATCCTCATCCTTTGCAGTTGGCCTGGCAAAAAAGCACGGCACAAGGTTACACATTCTTCACATCTCCACCGCAAAAGAAACAACCTTGTTCGACAACACTATTCCATTGGAAAAGAAAAAAATAACGGCAGAGGCATGCATCCATCATCTTTGGTTTAATGATGGTGACTATGAGCGGTTGGGCATGCTCATCAAATGGAATCCAGCTATCAAATCAAAACATGATCAAAACGAAATACTCAAGGCCGTGCTGGATAATCGCATTGATGTGATTGCCACGGATCACGCACCACATACGTGGGAAGAGAAAAAGAATAAATATTTTCAGGCACCATCGGGAGGCCCATTGATACAGCATAGCGTGGTGGCGATGATGGAGTTTGTGCATCAGAAAAAATTATCTATCGAAAAGATGGTGGCAATGATGAGCCACAACCCCGCCATTCTTTTTCAGATTGAAAAAAGAGGTTTCATCCGCGAAGGGTATTTTGCTGATCTCGCGTTGGTAAACCCCAATGCTCCCTGGAAAGTTGATAAGAAAAACATACTTGCCAAATGTGGTTGGTCGCCTTTTGAAGGGAATACTTTTCGGTCTGCTATTACCCATACATTTGTTTCAGGGCATTTGGCTTATGCCGATGGTCTTTTCAATGAAGGATCGAATGGCCTCCGCTTGAAGTTCGACAGGAAATAATCAGTTTTGCATTTTACTTAATGCCGTCTAACTTTGTATTCCCAAAACGGTGGATGTAGTTCATCCCGATAGCTATCGGGAGGTTAGGATGCTAAAATTGTGAAAGTAAATAAACGGTGGATGTAGTTCAGTTGGTTAGAATGCTAGATTGTGATTCTGGAGGTCGCGGGTTCGAGCCCCGTCATTCACCCATAAAGAGGTTGTCCGAAAAGGGCAGCCTCTCTTTTTTTTGGGTTCTACTAGTGTCGTGTCAAGTATTGCATAATCCCGGTTAAAGAAGGAACACATCTTAAAACGAAAATCGTTTTTATCCTTGTTCGCAAATCAACTTTTTACCACCCGCCAACATAGCTGATTGGTAACGAAAGAATAGCCCTTTATTTATCAATCAGAATTCGCTAACTCTGTATAACAAAATTTTTTCTTATGGATCAACGCATCATCAACCTGTTTGACGAATACACACACAAGCCACTAAGCCGCGAAGAATTTTTAAAAAAGTTAGCGATGCTCACCGGCAGCACAGCCGCAGCTTTGACTGTGCTCCCCTTGCTGGAAGTGAATTATGCCCATGCTCAAACCATCGAGCAAGAAGATGAGCGCATTATTACCGAGCGGGTAACTTACGCAGGCGATGGCGCTGAGATGAAAGCATACATAGCGCGGCCGAAGAAAAATAAAAAATATCCATCTGTGATGGTCATCCATGAAAACCGTGGACTGAATCCACACATTGAAGATGTTACACGCAGGGTAGCCCTTGAAGGATTTCTGGCCATAGCACCCGATGCTCTCTCACCACACGGGGGCACACCAACGGATGCAGACCAGGCGAGGGACATGTTCAGTAAGTTGGACAACCAAAAAAACCTCAACAATTTCATTAAAGGGTTTGATTACCTAAAAACACGCAAAGACAGCAACGGAAAATTTGGCTGCATAGGATTTTGCTGGGGTGGTGCAATGGCCAACCAATTGGCCGTTCATGTTCCCAGCCTTAAAGCATCGGCTCCATTTTATGGAAGGCAGGCTGACGTTGCTGATGTAGCCAAAATAAAAGCAGCCCTTCAACTTCACTATGGTGGGCTTGACGAGCGGATCAATGCGGGGATACCTGCCTACGAGGAAGCGTTGAAGAAAGCGGCTATTACTTATGAAATTTTTATTTACGAAGGGGCCCAGCATGCCTTTCACAATGACACTGCCCCCACCCGATACCATGAGGCTTCCGCCAAACTTGCCTGGAAACGGACCATCGATTTATTCAAGAAATATTTAAACTGAGATTACCTGTTGAATGAAGTCGTCTTTTTTAATAAATTTATCAGATGGTTAAGTGGGATGAGCTAAAAAATTCTCCATTAGAAAAAAAGATTACGGGGCTTTATCAGTACGCCACTTTCGTAATGGACATCCGGTACTATCGGCATAAGATAAACCTATACCTTCTTGGCAACGATTATCTCGAGGTTTTCATCGACCACAAAAATTCTTCCATTGATAAAATTTCGCCCCTTGATATGGGGCATACGCGCATGAAGTTCTACTACGATCAGATCAAACTACCCCTCAATCCTTAAATATAAAAAAAGACCCAGCGCAATGCCGGGCCTTCTTTTTTTTTGGTTTGTTAAACCGTTATGCAGTAGCCGTTGTGGAGGATGATGACTCCTCTATTTTCACTTGCTGCTTTAATGCCACTGTCTTTCTGGCCTTGTAGCCACAATAGGAGCACTGATAGTGTTTCATCAACTCACCTTCTTCGGAGAAAGTTGGTTGCCTGATTATTTCTTCGCGTGTTACTTTAAACGTTTGGTAATTGCACTCCGGGCATTGGATGGCGTGGAGGTGGCCTGAATATTTTTCAATCAACTTAAACCCGGTCTCCTCATCCAACCATACATCGTAGTCCACAGAGAATACATTTTCTTCTGCAAGCATGCCCTCGTCCAAGTGAGCGTCTTCTTCATCTTCGCTCAATAGCTTCATGGGCTTGCCGGAAGGAGAAATCCGTGGCTTATAGCGCAGCACTTTAAGGCGCTTTTCAATGAAGAACGGATAATAGAATTTTAGCAGGTTTTGAATAATAAGCCCTACTAAGATACCCATCATCAAGGTGGTAAAAATCCGAACAAACACCCACAGGGTGGTAAGTTCCACCACGTTGGCATTCACAAAAAAACAAGCTCCGATAATCAAAATGATGGTGGCAATCCATAATGCCTTTATCTCACTTCGATTGATAAAATCGTACTTGTTTTTGTTTCTGCTAACGGTGGAAAGTTTAATAATGTAGCCGAGTACAACAAGCAAACCCAAACCCCAGAAAATAAAGGCCGAGGTAAGAGCCATACTGTTCCAAGCATCATACTTGTGGGGATCAACTGCCGTAACTAAATCATTCATGACTTTTTTAGTTTAATTCGGAATTTCAATAAGTGGAAAGTTATGCGGTTTTTGCTTCTTTTCAAAGATATACAATTGCGCCCAATTTAGGATGGATTCGGCAAATTTTCAAATTAAAAGATCAGTCTGACAGGATTCCTCCAAACCAAGCGATTTTTTCAATGGCTTCTGCCTCTGCCTCAATCATACCCATGTGGCCTGTATTTGATAGGTGAAAAATAGTAATTTTTGGGTTTAGGGAAGCCATTTTTTCGGAAATATCCGAAGGAATAATTTCGTCTTTATCACCTGCCAAAATAAGAATTGGGTTATGAAAATTTCTTAACAAACTTTCATGGGAAGGCCTGTCGCGCATGGCTTTGGTATATTCAATCAGGGTACTTGCGGGGGTTCCATGGCAGATTTTCCTAACCATATCCATACGGGGATGTTCCTTATCATAGAAGAGTGTTGGCACAAAAGTCTTGATAAATGGTTCAACACCATTAGTGATAACAAACTCTATAACCTTGTCGCGGTTTGTTTTTTTTTCGTCTGTATCGGCATAGGCCGATGAATGGAACAGCACCAACTTTTTGCAAAATGCCGGATCGCGGGCTGCCATGGCAAGGGCTACATATCCACCCAGGGAATGGCCTACCAAAACGGGTGCTTCAATTTTTCTTTCCTTTAGCCAGGCGAGGATTATTTCGGCAATCAGATCAATGGAAACTGGCCCTGCCGGAAGCGGGCTCATACCAAACCCCGGAAGGTCAATTGAAATGACCCGACCATAGCGGGAAAGTTTTTTGTCAAACCCATCCCAAATTTTGTGGGTTTCGCAGAAGCCATGGATAAGTAGGATGGTTGACCCTTTGCCTTGTTCGCGGAAAAATAGGTTCATCGCACACCTGCCTTCTCTGGCACATGCATGGATATTATTGCACCCACAATCCCATCAGGGTCAAAGCCGCATTCCCTATGAAGGTCTATTTGCTCTCCATGCTCAATCACCCCATCGGGTATGCCAAGTCTTTTTACCTCGGCCGTGTAATTATTGTCGGCCATAAATTCGAGCACGGCACTGCCAATGCCACCCTGAATGCAACCGTCTTCCACGGTGATTATTTTTTTAAAAGAGTAAAATACCTGGTGCAGCATTTCTTCATCCAAGGGTTTTGCAAAACGCAAATCATAATGGGCCGGATCGATCCCATGCTTTTCCAATTTATTGCAGGCCTCGATGGCATAGTTGCCAATGTGCCCAAACGTTAAAATGGCAATGCCCTCTCCGTCTTTTATTTTTCTTCCTTTTCCAATTTTTATTTCTTCAAAGGGTGTGCGCCACATGGGCATTACACCCTGGCCTCTGGGGTAGCGTATGGAAAAAGCTTTTTCTGTTCTTGGAAGCTGGGCGGTGAACATTAAGTTGCGCAGCTCTTTTTCATTCATGGGCGCAGCCACTATCATGTTGGGCACGCACCGCAAATAAGCAATGTCGTAGGCACCATGATGGGTGGGTCCATCGGCACCGGCAAAGCCGGCACGGTCCAAACAAAAATTTACCGGAAGGTTTTGGATGCACACATCGTGTATCACCTGATCATAAGCGCGCTGCATGAATGAGCTATAGATATTGCAAAAGGGCACGAGCCCCTGTGTGGCAAGCCCTGCCGAAAAAGTAACGGCATGTTGCTCGGCAATGCCTACATCAAAAGCGCGCGTGGGCATTTCCTTCATCATGATGTTCATGGAGGAACCTGAAGGCATGGCGGGCGTTATTCCAATTATCTTTTCATTCTGTTTGGCCAGCTCCACCAAAGTATGACCAAATACATCCTGATACTTAGGAGCCTGTAGAGTCTCGTGCACTTTCTTGTGTATCTCCCCCGAAATTTTATCGAAGGTGCCCGGTGAATGCCAGGTGGTAGCGTTTCCGTTTTCTGCCGGGCCGTAGCCTTTGCCTTTCACCGTAACGCAATGCAAAATTTTTGGGCCTTTGATATCTTTTAGGTCGCGCAATACGGCTATCAGATGATCCACATCGTGGCCATCTACCGGGCCAAAGTAGCGTAGGTTGAGCGACTCAAAAAGGTTGCTTTGGCTGAGCAAAGTGGACTTGATACCATTCTCAACCTTCGATACGATCTCCTGGGCATTCTTTCCAAAGTGCGAAAGTTTGCCCAGCAAATTCCACACTTCATCTTTCAGGCGGTTATAAGTCTTTGAAGTAGTGATGTCTGTCAAATAATCTTTTAGCGCCCCCACGTTAGGGTCAATCGACATGCAATTGTCGTTGAGGATGATCAGCAAATTGGTATCGGATACACCCGCATGGTTCAATCCTTCGAATGCCATGCCGCCCGTGAGCGCCCCATCGCCAATCACGGCAATGTGTTGTTTACTTTCCAGCCCCAGATATTTTGATGCAGTGGCCATGCCCAAGGCAGCAGAAACGGATGTAGAAGAGTGGCCTACGCCAAAGGCATCATACTCGCTTTCGTTTCTTTTGGGGAAGCCTGATATGCCTTTATAAAACCGGTTGGTATGGAAAATGTCCCTTCGTCCGGTAAGGATTTTGTGCCCGTAAGCCTGGTGGCCCACATCCCAAACAAGCTGATCGGTTGGGGTATTGAATATATAATGAAGTGCCACGGTCAACTCCACTACACCCAGGCTGGCACCAAAGTGGCCGCCATACACCGACACATTATCAATAATAAAGTGGCGCAGTTCGTCACACAATTGAACCAATTGGGGCTGATCCAATTTTTTAAGATCATCAGGGCTGTTTATCTGTGCCAGCAGTTTTCCGGGTGTTATCAGCATTAGCTATTGGGATTTTGCCATCGATAATCCTTAAACAAGCACAAAAGGTAAGTGTTTTGAATGATTTTCCTGGCTCGCTGTTGCAAATTTATGCAATTCGGCCATAAGCCCGAATTAGATAGGCTTGCCCTAAATATAAAAACCAGAAAATCCTCAAACCTGTTTATTTTTGCCCTCCAATTTATTTCTATGGAACAAGAAAGTTTTGAAATACGCCTCCCCCTTTTTGAAGGCCCTTTTGACCTGCTGCTGTTTTTTATCGAGCGCGATGAGTTGGACATCAATGACATACCCATCTCAAAAATCACCAGCGATTTTCTCGAGTACATCAGGCGGCTGGAAACATTGAACATTGAAGTGGCCAGCGAATTCATTTTGGTAGCGGCCACGCTTATGCGGATCAAATCCAAAATGCTTTTGCCACGCCCGCAGATGGATGAGCAAGGCAACGAGATTGACCCGCGCGAAGATTTGATAAAGCACCTGATGGAGTACAAAAAATACAAATCGGTGGTGGATCAACTCCATAAGATGGAAGAAACAGAGTTGATGAAGGAGAAGCGTGGCAACCTGATGAAGGAGCTAAGGGCACTGGCCGAATCGACCAATGTGGAAGCCGAACTTCAGGATGTGGATCTCTTCAAATTGCTCACCGTGTTTGAAAAAGTGCTGAAGCGGGCCGAAGAAGACAAGAACCGCCCGGTGCACCAGGTGATTCAATATCCTTATACCGTGGAGGGCCAGAAAGAATTTATTTTGAATGAGGTAACGATAAAGCCGCGCGTAGCTTTTACTGAACTGTTTGAACATACACACACCCGCATCGCGTTGATATTTAATTTTCTTGCCATACTCGAAATGCTGTCAACCGGATTGTTGAGCATACAAGTAGGGGAAGGGTTTAATAATTTTTGGGTAATGAGGCCAGAGGTGCAGTTGGTAGATTAGGTGCATCCTACCGCAGGTCGAGGTATAACCTTTTAAAAGAGAGGTATTCATACCATTAACTTAGCAATGCAATAAGCTCGTGATCTGATTTTCTTACGGCAATAAAATTTGGCCCAATAAAATCTTCATGCTTGAAGGAGTATTCCCTCAACTCCACTTCTTTGGGATAGAGCTTGCCCACCACATATCCATGCTTGGAGAAAAATTCATAAAAATCAATCAACAGCATTTTGGTGGTAATGTTGATATAGCCATATTCAAATTGTATCATCCTGATTTTGTTCTGGGCAATTGCTTTTTCTAAGCCCAGGAGGGCATCCATTTCGGCACCTTCTACATCAAGCTTTACAAAGTCTATGAAATCAAGTTTGTGCTGTTCAATGAATTCATCTCCTTTTATCAAGTCTATTTCAATCACATCTGCTGATAAATATCCAGTGGCTTTCACATCATATAGTGACGAATGTTGATCGGAACTGTATTTGTTTATCTGCGCTTTTGTCGTCTCTTTGTACAACCCCTTTTTTATAAGAACAACATTTTTGCTGGGCAATCTTTGCAATGATTCGATCATTTTTTGATAGGTGCTAGGAACCGGTTCAAAACTAAATATCTTGGCACCGGTACAAACATCAGAAGCGACAAGGCTCCAGTCGCCAACGTTGGCGCCCACATCAAAAATTACCAATGGATTAAGTTTGTTAAGTTTCTCTAAGACAAAACTCTCCCCATTGCTATGAATATCATGGTTTCGATTTTCATAAAATCTGTTAACCGATCGGCCAAAACCTGCCAGTGCTTTGAACAGCAAGTTGTGTGTATTTCTTTTGAAAATTCTTTTAAGGGATTTCATTTTTCAAAAGTAAATAGAATGATGTTGAGTATAGGAGCTATGCAGATATTAGTCGTCTGACCGCTTCAAGCGGTCTTGACGACTCGTCTCAGCAAAAACCTGCCTTACTTA
>JAYVAI010000108.1:0-4889 GCA_043751075.1 Cyclobacteriaceae bacterium
GAGAGCAGGGGCACCTTTATCATCTGATCAGCGACAAATAATGCGGAAACATTTCTCTCCACGCAGGCCAATCGTGTGTTGCATTTTGGCGCACGTCAAGCCAATGGCTGATTCCTTTGCTGCGCAAAATTTCTGCCATCCGCTCGTTGGCGCTCCAGCACATATCGTGGGTGCCTGTGCCCAATACCACAAACATGTCGTGGAAAAAATCACTTTGCGCGTTTGGAATAAAATCCATCGGGTTGTTGAAATATACATCGTTGTCATAGTAACCGTCCACCTGGTCTTTGATGTCGAAGGCAGCGCCCATGTTAAACACATACTTCACTACTTCGGGGTGGCGGAAAGCAAAGTTGGTGGCATGATAGCCCCCAAAACTACAACCGGCCGTAGCGATGCGGCTCACCCCGGTTTCCTTCTGCGCCAGAGAAACCAATTCATGCAATAACATTTGATCATACCACGCATGATTTTTTGCGCGGTCGGCAGGGTGTATGTTCCGGTTGTACCAGCTTAAATCGTCAATGCCATCCGGGCAATAAATTTTTACCAGGCCTTCATCCAGAAACCAGCGCACACTGTCAATCAATTTAAAATCTTTGTTTTCGTAGTGGTGGCCCCTGGAGGTAGGGAACAAAATGACCGGATAGCCACGGGTGCCAAACGATAGCACTTCTATGTCCCTGCCCAACCGGGGCGAAAACCATTTGTGATACTGTTCGTGTGGCATATCGTTTCAATTTATAAACTTCTATTTTTACATCTCTTTAATCCAAAAGAAAAGTCGGAATAAAGCAGCATAAAAATTAATTTTATCCGTACTAAATTTCTTGCCTTGTCTGTTTCGCATCACTATCACCTCGAAAAACTGACCGACATCCACTCCAAACTGCTCGACCGGGATACTGTAGTGGATATTTTTCTCCCCTTTCAATATGAAAAAGGCAGTAAGCATTACCCCCTGCTGATTTTAAATGACGGACAGGACGGTGAAGCCATTCACCTGAAAGCAACATTGGAAAAACTTACCCGCACCAAAGAGATAAAAGATGTGATTGTGGTGGCCGTGCATGCGGGCGACAGACTGCAAGAGTATGGGGTGGCCAGCAAAGTAGATTTTCGTGGCCGAGGATCAAAGGCAAAAAACTATACACAGTTTATAATGACCGAGCTGATACCTTACCTTCACTATCAATACTCTATTTCAAAATTGCCAGAAGAAAATTGCATAGGCGGATTTTCATTGGGTGGCCTTTCCGCTTTGGACATTGCCTGGCACCATGCCGATTATTTTGGAAAAGTGGGTGCCTTTAGTGCTTCCTTTTGGTGGCGCAAGCGTGATTCGAAAAGCAGGTTCTATTCGGATTACAGAGACCGTATCATGCACCAGACCATCCGAAGAGGAAGATTTAAGCCAGGATTAAAATTCTGGTTTCAAACCGGCCTGAAAGATGAGCCCAATGACCGAAACAAAAATGGCGTGATCGACTCTATCGATGATACGCTCGATCTCATTGTTGAACTTACAAAAAAAGGGTATCGGCCCTTTCATGATATTCAATACTTAGAACTGGAGAACGGTGAACATAACCTCAAAACCTGGAGCGAGGCACTCCCTCATTTTTTAACGTGGGCGTTTGGTAAAAAATAATTTTAACGACAGACCTATAAGGTTTTAAAAACCTTATAGGTCTAAAAGGGATCAACTAAGAAATGAATTCAACAATCAACACCATCATTTTCGATTTGGGTGCAGTGCTCATCGACTGGAACCCAAAGCACCTTTACAGAAAGATTTTTAAAACGGAAGGAGAAATTGACTGGTTTCTCGAAAACATCTGCACGCACGAGTGGAACGAAAAGCAAGATGCTGGCCGCTCGTTTGAAGAAGCCACGCAAGAGTTGCTCGAAAAATTTCCGGAGCATGCGTTTGCCATCCGCGCCTGGTATGGCCGATGGCCGGAAACCATCAAAGGCCCCATTCAAGAAACCGTGGATATTTTGGAACAAATAAAATTGTCTGGCAAATACAGATTGTATGCCCTCACCAATTGGTCGGCAGAAACATTTCCGTGGGCTTTAGAGCGATTTGAATTTTTGCATTGGTTTGAAGGCATTGTGGTGTCGGGGCATGAGAAAACCAGAAAGCCTTTTCCGGAATTTTATCAAATCCTGTTCGATCGCTATAAAATAAATCCGGCCACTTCGCTTTTCATTGACGACAATCTGCGCAACATTGAAGCAGGCCGTGCGCTGGGACTTCCTGGAATCCATTTTCAAACTTCACAACAATTGAAAGAGGAATTGGAGAAAATCAAAATCATTTCAGGAAAGTGAAGGAGTTGTGCTATTGTAAGTAGAGTCTGTCTATAAAGTCCAAATCTCACGCAAAGGCGCAAAGGTTTGAACAACGCAATTCATTGCGCCATGGCGAACTTTGCGAGATATACCGAATATGCGTTGGTCAAACTAAAAGGCAACTATGGAGTGATCAACAGAAAAGGGGAAACGGTGATGCCCTTTACTTTTTCAAAAGAGTCTTACGCATTCGATTCGATGATGAAGCTCTATGTGGAGTAATTCCCTATTTGAAATTAACCACACACGTCTCAATAATATCACAGCACTCATGTACTTGGTCTTCGGTGATCACCAGAGGCGGAGCCAATCGAATAATATTTCCGTGCGTGGGCTTGGCCAACAATCCGTTCGCGGCAAACTTCACGCATAAGTTCCAGGCTGTTTCTCCTGCCTGTCCGGCAGGCAGGCCCTCTGGAGTATCGTTGATCACAATCGCGTTGAGCAAACCCTTGCCACGCACAAGCGTAATTAGGTTTGATTTTTCTTTTAGTGCATTCATCCGTTCACGAAACACCCTACCCAATTTTTCGGCATTGGCACAAAGGTTTTCATCTTTCACCACTTGCAATGCTTCCATCACCACGGCTGCTGCCAGCGGGTTTCCGCCAAAGGTAGAACCATGCTCGCCCGGTTTTATCACCAACATGATTTCATCATCGGCCAACACCAGCGATATGGGCAACACACCTCCCGAAAGTGCTTTGCCCAGAATCAATAAATCGGCACGCACACCTTCATGATCGGAGGCCAACATTTTGCCCGTGCGCGCAATGCCCGTTTGGATTTCGTCCATCATCAACAACACATTGTGTTTCTTGCACAATTCTTCTGCCGCTTTCAGGTATCCTTCTTTTGGAACATATACGCCCGCTTCACCCTGTATCGGTTCCATCCAAAGGCCGCAAACGTTTTTATTGGTCAATGCTTTTTCAAGCACTGCTATGTTATCATACTCTACAATTTCAAAGCCTGGCATGAAAGGGCCAAAATCTTTTCGGGCAGTGCTATCCGTAGAGGCAGAAATAATGGTAGTAGTCCTTCCGTGAAAATTATTTTTAACAGCAACGATAACCGCCTCATTGTGTGCTATGCCTTTTTTTGTGTAGCCCCATTTGCGCGCAAGCTTTATCGCGGTTTCGTTTGCCTCCGCACCACTGTTCATAAACAGGGCTTTGTCGTAGCCAAATAGTTCGCACACATATTTTTCGGCCACACCCAGTTTGTCGTTGTAAAATGCCCGCGAGGTGAGCGTAAGTTCTTTCGCCTGCTCTATCAATGCGTTGATAATGCGCGGATGGCAATGCCCCTGGTTAACGGCACTGTAAGCCGAAAGAAAATCATAATAACGGGTTCCTTCCACATCCCACAGAAACACGCCTTCGCCTTTGTTCAACACCACCGACAGCGGGTGATAGTTGTGCGCACCGTACTTTTCTTCTAACTCTATTGCCGCCTGGCTGGATGTAATTGTGGATACCATAACGTTGAAATTAAATGAAAGGCAAAGTTACGGAATCTGACTGTGAGAGCCTATGAAATTTTATGGTCAGGGTGTGAGCACAATAATAAATGGTTCTACCCTGAATGTTGTCGAATAGTTAGGCCTTCGGCTTCATGAACCACACCCGCCTGCCAGTCGGGCAGGTAGGTATAGAAGCATAGAAAATGACACATAGAAAAATTGATCAAAACCTCTATGTGTCTAATGTGAAATTTTGGGTTGGCTGGAGGGCAGTGGCGATGTAAAAAATATTAGCGCATTTAATGCTTAATAATCTTCATGAGTTTTTCACCTTCAATTTTCAACATGTAAATACCAGGAGGAAGAATGGATAGGTTGATTGTATAATCGAGAAGCTCGGCATTGGCCACCTGCCTGCCCGCGTTATCGAAAATAACGAATCGGTTTCCAATTAAATTTTTTGACGGGAAAATGGTTATTTCCCTATCTGTGGGGTTTGGGGCAACAGCGGTTTCTCCGTAAAGGTTGGTTTCAAAGAGCACCGAAACATAGGGCGCTGTTTCGCTTAAGCAGGTGATATGTACCCTAGCTTCATACTCGGTGCCGGGCCTTAATTTGGCCAGCGATATATTGGTTAATGTCGTCTCGGCAGTTAGCCAAACATGGCTGCCCGAAATAGAATAATCAATGGAATAAGGAAGATCACTGAAATTATCATTCCACGTTAATTCTACTGTGGTGTGTGTTATGGCATTGGCCGATAGATTGAAAGGAACATAACAAACAGTACTAAAAGTGATGGCGGTAAAAATTTTGGAAGCAATACATTTCGGGGCAACAGTCACGGTATATTTCGTGCCGGCACTCAGTCCTTCCATATTGAAAGAAGTTGAAGTAGTCTCCACAGTTTTTACTGCGCCAATGCCGGTCATTGAATAAGTTACGGTATAGCTGTGGGTATCGGATTCATCAGCCCAATTTATTGTGGCACTGAATGGCGTAACGGCATCCGCACGCAACATCGAAACGTTTGGGCAAGGCGTGGTAAACGATGTGGAGATAAAAT
>JAYVAI010000109.1:0-4887 GCA_043751075.1 Cyclobacteriaceae bacterium
TTTATTATGCAAAATCGCTCCAGGCCAATTCTAAATATGCGGAAGCGCGCACCGTGCTGGAGTCGTTGGAGGTGGATACGAAGGCCGAGAAATTAAAAGCCCGTGCGCAAAAAGAAATAGATGGTCTTAATTATCTCGAAAAACTTGCCGAGAAGAAAAGCTACTACAAGATAAAAAACTTAGAGGCCATCAACACGCCCTTCACCGAATACAACCCCGTGTATTCAAACAACGAATTGTATTTTACTTCCTCCCGTGCCAACACAAAAATCTATGAGGCTTCGGGCACACCCTTCACCGATATTTATAAAGCCGAAACCAACGGGGCCATTGTGAACGTAAACACCATTGCACCATTGCCCGACCTAATCAATGAACAAAACATCAACGAAGGTTGTATCACATTCACGCCCGATGGCAAGACCATGGTGTTTGCAAAAGGCAATACGGGAAAACGCAAAGGCTCGTATGACGTAGATCTTTATTTATCCCGATACAGAAATGGGGCGTGGATAGAACCTGTTCCCATAAACATAAATACGGTGATCCGGGAGAGCGACCCATCCTCCACAAATTATTCATGGGACTCCACCCCCGCCTTCAGCCCCGATGGCAGAACGCTTTATTTTTCATCCAATCGCAAAGGGGGTTATGGCGGATTGGATTTGTACTCGGCACAAATGGATTCGCGGGGCCGGTTCGGGAAAATAAAAAACCTGGGCCCTGAAATCAACTCAGCGGGCTCCGAATCTTTCCCATACGTTTCTGAAAACGGAAAAATTTACTTTTCGTCCGATGGGCATCCCGGCTATGGTATGATGGATATTTTCGTAGTGAACCGCGCCAACGGAAAAACGGTAGTGGAAAACCTGGGCCAGCCCGTGAACTCCACAGCTGACGATTTTGGAATGTTTTTGTTCAAGCCCGATCGCGGTTTCTTTACTTCCAACCGCGAAGGTGGCAAAGGGGACGATGACATCTACACCTTCATCAACGAAGACCCCAATCTTAAAGTGGTAAACTATTCCTTGCAAGGTATTACCTACCTGATACGCAAAGACAGCACGCGCGAAATTTTGCCCAACACCAAAGTATCTTTACTGGATGCCGATGGCGATGTGATGCAGGATTTTATTACCGGTGATGACGGAAAGTTTTTGTTCCGTGTATATGAAAATGAGAACTATGAGTTGTTGGGCGAAACCGATGGCTTCATTACCAAGCGCCAAACCTACACTACCGTAGGAAAATCGGTGCCGCTAGAATCGTTGAAAGAACTGATCACCAACATTACCTTCGACACGATCATGGTGCTTGACAGAAAAGAGCGCAACAAAATCTTCGTGCTTGAAAATATTTATTTTGGATACGACTCTGCCGATATCAGGAAGGAAGCTGCCGTTGAACTTGACAAATTGGTAACGTTACTGAACGACAACACAGACCTTAAAATTGAAATGGGGTCGCACACCGACAGCATTGCATCTGATTCATACAACCTCGAACTCTCGCAGCGCAGGGCTCAGTCCACAGTTAATTACCTCATAAAAAAAGGAATTGATCCCACCCGGTTAGTGGCCAAAGGCTATGGCGAGTCGATACACATTGCGCGCAACACCAACCGCGATGGCACCGACAACCCCGTAGGCCGCCAGCGCAACCGCAGGACAGAATTTAAAATCTTGGAGATCGGCCAGCTCATCAAAAAAGAAGACGAAGATGATGAGGACAAGTATTTCAAGAACGATCCGTTGATAAAGAAGAATGATAACTGATAACACGAAGGCAGGTCATCCATTACTTTTTTCTCCTTCCTCTTTGGTGAAATTCTTTTAACTGCTGCATCTGCTTTTCAGATAGGATTGGGAGAAGCTTCACTTCCAACGAATCCACTACTTTTGCTACCTCGCGGTCGGTGTGCTTTTGCAGCGAATCAATTTGCCCGATCGTTTCCTGGATGAGGGGCCTGAGCTTTTTTGCTTGTGCCGAGTCGGCCTCAACAACAGACAATACTTTTTTTACAAACACTTCTTTTCCATTCTGCCGCTTGCCTGCAGAAGATCGACTGCCCCGTGCTTGTTTGCTCCAGAGCCCCACGGCCAACGCGCCAATTAAAATGCCAACGACTAATGTGATCAGGATAGTGATCAATGCTTTTTTTCTTTCGGATGTCATGTCTATTCGGTTAAGTTTTTATACAAATCAATAGATAAAATATCTTCGGGGGTTTCCTGATCCACACCAAATAATGATTTTAATGTCAGTTGGTCTGTGAGCAGTACATTGGTAACGAGCAAGGCCACCAATACACCCAACACGAGCACTTGATATTTTTTGAAAAAGAAAAAGATCAGGTAATCAATTTCGTTGGCCCGTTGTTTTAGTTGTTGCAGGATGCGCTCAGCAAAGAATGGCCCGAACGAATCCGGTACGGAGCGATGCATCATCTCACGTATTTTCAAATAGTGATCGCTTTGCCTGCGCAGCACCGGGTCGTTTTGCATCTGTATGGCAAGATACTCCCGCTCAGGTGCAGCCACGGGGGCGTCAAACGATTTCAGAAGCAGTTCTTCATTCAAAGAAAAATGTTCGCTCATCATCTTAATTTTTTGGATAGTGCCACACGTAATTTTTGCTGTGCCCTGGCCAACCGCGATAACACGGTGCCTATCGGTATGCTCAGAATGTCCGAAGTTTCTTCGGTGGAGTATCCTTCTATCAACCGAAGGGTGGCCACCGTCTGAAACTCGGGTTCCAGTTGCGAAAATTCAAAATTCAGTTGCTCGTTTAAGTCCATCATGTCTTCGGTTCCTTTGTTTGCTGCCGCCTCCATGGTGGTGAACCGCGCAGAGGTACGTTTCTTTTTTTTGAGTTCGTTCAGCGACAAGTTTATCGCGATCCGTATCAGGTAGGTGCCCACTTGCGCCTCGCCCCGAAATTTGCCGAGTGCATCATAAAATCTGATAAACACTTCTTGCCCTACATCTTCTGCCTCGGGTGTGGGCCCCAGCATGGACCTGATCACACCGGCCACTTTGCCTTCATGGCGCACCACCAGCATTTTGAAGGCGGCCATGTCTCCCCCTTTGCATTTTCCGATCAATACCTCATCACTGGGTTGCTCCATCGTTTATAAGGTATAAAATCCAATTGAATTTTTTACTTTAGACAATTGCGAAGGGCGAAATATTCCCTCCTCCACAATTTTATTTTCCTAAACTTAAGTATCATTGCCTGTATATGAAACGATTGATTGTGGACATGGACGATGTGCTGGCCGATGCCACCGGGCAGTTCATTGATTTTTATGAAAAGGAATTTGGCGTTCGCGTTTCGCGCGAGTCAATGAACCATAAGGATGAGATGGAGCGGTTTCCCGGCAACCATGAGGCGGTGTATAATTTCACTTTCCGCAACGGTTTTTTCAGAACGATGGCCGTGAACGAGCACAGTCAGGAAGTGATGAAGGTCCTTAACGAAAAATATGAAGTGTTCATCGTGTCATCGGCCATGGAGTTTCCCAATTCTTTGTCGGAGAAGTTTGAGTGGCTGACCGAGCATTTTTCTTTTCTGCACTGGAGGCAATTTGTTTTCTGTGGAAGGAAAACCATTGTGCATGGCGACTATATGATTGACGATCTGCCTCACAACCTCGAAACGTTCAACGGAGAAAAGATTTTGTTTTCTGCCCCGCACAATTTGCAGTTCAACCATTTTAAAAGAGTGAATGGATGGAAAGAGGTGGGCGATTTGTTGTTGTGAGCCCGGGCGTGTCAATAGTAAGATTTTGATTGAATAGTTGACACTTGGCAACAGGCCCCATATTGTCAACTTGCCTACCTGCAGGTTGCATAATTATCAATTGCACATGAAGGCATTGGCACCACTTCCCCTGGTTCGTACAAACTTGCGGCCAATGAAGAGGTGCGGGTATTTGGAATAGGCACAACTACTTTCCCCGATTATGTATTTGATCCCTCTTATAAACTTCCCAGCTTGGAGGAAACCGAAAAGTATGTAAGAGAAAACAGGCATTTGCCTGAAATACCAACAGCTAAGGAAATTGAAAGAGATGGAATGAGTTTGAATGCTATGAATATGCTCTTGCTAAAAAAAGTTGAAGAACTTACCTTGTATATGATTGATCTTAAAAAAGAAAATGAAGAGTTGAAAAAGAGGTTTGAAAAATTAGAGAAAAAATGAAACAAGTCCTTTATAGGAATTGTGTTGTTGGCGGTTGGAGTTGGGCTAATTCAACTAAGTGGTTGCGGTGGTGATCCTGAACTTAATCCATGTTTGGATAAAAGCCCGGTAAAGCAAAGTTTCTTGTTGGTGAATTGCTGCCGCTATACAAAGGAAAAAAATCCGATACGGTTGTAGTCTCTGATACTGTCCTAACCAATAATTTTGTTGTCTTTGAAGCTTCGGAGGAATATGAGAGTTACGAGTGGAGGATCGGGATGATCCAAGAGTTTTTAACACTAAAAGAGTCAAACTTCTCTTTTTATCTCCAGCGTCACAATTGGCTGTAAAGCTAACCGTGAAGCGTAACTCCTTTAAAGAATTGTTTTCCTGATGATGATGGAACAGACACAATGGTTAAATACCTGACAATTCTTAACAGGAAGTCAAATCCTATATTCGGACAATATGAAGGTGTCAACGAATCGAATCCCACTGACATCTTTAAAATTGAAGTTACACACGATGCTTTCTTCGATCAAATAAACCTGCTGAACATAAAATTGGTTGAGAAATAACCCAACAACCTTTACTGAAACCCCAAAACCCCCTTCGCCCCAACTTCATTTTTTCTGATTTTTCTAAGACTTTTTGCCCCTCCATCTAAGAATATTCTTAGATGGTTTTTCGAATCAGCCTGAAAAC
>JAYVAI010000110.1:0-1880 GCA_043751075.1 Cyclobacteriaceae bacterium
CCCATCCACTTTTTTCTTCACTTGCTCCACCGTAATGGCTTTCATACAGGCGCAGAGTGAGCTGTTTTTGCATTGGTTGCACTCCTTGTTGTTGACCAAGTAATTGGCCTTTTTGCCTATGGGGCCCCATCTTCCAGGATGGATCGGCTTAATGGGTGGATATAGCCCTACTGCGTATTTTCCCAATGCAGAAGCAAGGTGTAAAACTCCTGTGCCGGAGGCCACTAGCCCATCTGCCTGGTTGATGAACGAGGTAAGTTCGCTCAAATTTAATTTTCCCATCAGGTTGGTTACAGCGGGTATGGTCAACAGCTGTGGCAACTCATTTTGGATAAGGGTTTCTTCCTCTTTTAATCCTGTAATGAAAATAGCAACCCCATCCTGTGACAGTTGCTTGGCCAACTGAAAATAATTTTCAAGGCCCCATTCCCTTCCATGTCCTTTTGATTTGGGGTGAATGATGAGGTTGAATTTATCTTTGCTAAGTAGCGATGAAAAATCCATTTCTGAAGTGCGCAATCCATAAAACGGGATCAATTCGTTGATGCTGATTTCCCCGTTCAGCTTAAATGGTTTTAACAATTTAAAATTCAACTGGGCTTCGTGAAGGCTTGATCGCAAGCGGCTAAAGTCCACCAGGTGATTGCAATACAACCAATTGTACCAGCGATGGGCCGTGGATACCCTCCTCTTTATGCCAACCTGTTTGGCAATTTTTGCCAACTCCTTATCGGGAAACACAAAAATGATTGTGTCGGCCCTTGTCATGGCAAGCAAATGTGGATCTTTGATTACCTCATCCCTGTCTAAAAATTGATCTACAAAAATGCTGCTGCTAATTACAGGCTGGGTGTATCTCCTTCCTATGAAAGTTATTTTCAAATCGGGCACTACCGATTTCAGATATCCGGCCAACGGCAAGGTGAGGATAACATCACCCAGGTTGTCTGTCCGGGTAATAACAAGCCTCTTGCCCAAAGCCTGTTTATGGTTTGCCTCGTGCAGTTTGGCATACTTGTAAAACACGTGATTGCTCACGGCCATGGCCACCATCAATCCTTCAAAGCCATCCAGAAAACCGCGTTTAAAAATGTAGCTCTTAAAAAATGCGAATGTTGAGTGGCCGATTATCCGCACTATAGAGCTTGGTCTGCGGCCTGCGTTTTCTATCGCAAAAATTTCGGAGTACCTCTGTATTTTGGACAATGTCTCTGCCGAATCAACATAGGCACGGTGCAGCAAATCACCTTTCAGGTGCATCACTTTCACTCCTCTTTTCAAGACTACTTTGTCGTGGGGGTTTTCACCGCCCCATAATCCTTTTCTCCTGTTCCAAAGGCGAATTTTTTGATCGGGATACCAATTGCCATGACGTATCCATTTGCCTCCGTAGTTGGAGAGCCTGTTCATCCGGTATGCCTCAAAGAGCCAATTCTCCTTTACTTCCAAAATTGATTTGGCCAGTTCTTCGGAGAGGTATTCATCAGCATCTAAGGAGAGGACAACATCATACGTAGCCTGTGTAATGGCAAAATTTTTCTGATCGATATGATTATGGAAAACATTCTTCACCACACGGGCACCTTTTTCAATACTTATATCTACGGTGCGATCGGTGGAATAAGAATCGATCACAACGATTTCATCGGCTACCGGAACAATAGAATCAATACAGCGCGCAATATTGCGTTCTTCGTTTTGGGTAATGATGATTACGCTGATCTTTATCATTCGATTCCTAAATCAATCCCAAATTTCCGTTTAATTATGATTCTTACCAAAAGTGGATTTTTATGAATACAAACCACAAAGGCCACAGAGGAGCCACAGAGATAAGTTCAGATAGTGCCTCAGCAAATAATTACGCACAATTCGTAAAG